>DATFXZ010000001.1:0-6546 GCA_035315305.1 Terriglobia bacterium
TCTCGGTAACCATTTCGTTGTGACCCATATCGATGATCACGTCAGGATTTCGCCGGATGACGTCTTCCATATTCACCTTTGGATACGGGACGCCCGTGTCGGCAAAAACGTTGTCGGCACCGGCCAATGCGATCAACTCACTGATATAACTTCCGCGGCCTACCGCAATCAGATCCGACACCGCCCCGGGGGTCCGTCCGACAATGAACAGCACTTTAGGCTTAGGCCCGTCGCCTTTCTCAGTCGCGATCGCATGAAGTTGTCCCTCGATCGACTGAATTAATGATCGTCCGCGCGCGGGCATGCCGATCTTTTCCGCGATCGTTCGAATGGATTCGTAAATGCCAGCGAGATTCTCTGGTTGGAGTTCCGTGACATCGATGCCCGCCTGACGCAGCTTCTGCGCAACGTCTGGGCGATTTTTCATCATGATGACTTGATCGGGTCGCAATCCCAAAATCGTTTCCAGACTCGGCGTTGTATAGCCGCCGATTTTTGGTTTCGCCTTCGCGGCCTCAGGATAGTTGCAGTACGTGGTCACTCCTACCACCTGATCCCCTGCGCCGAGAGCAAACAGGATTTCCGTGATGCTTGGCGCAACCGAAACGATCCGATGCGGAGGACTGAGGGCGAAAAGCAGCGCAACCCAAAAAAAGACGAACATCAAAGCCTCCCGAGATGGTCAAGCAAACGCGAGTTTTCCGGTCGCGTTCGGACGGCGAATCGAAAATAGGCCCCGTCGAGACCTTCGATGTTGCTGCAATCGCGAATCAGTATCTTGTCTTCAACCAATCCGGACTGCAGCCGGTACAACGTCTCTAAGCGATCACATTGTGCGAGAAAGAAATTGGCGGAAGTCGGAAATGCCTGGATGCCCCGCAGCATTTGCAGCTGTTTCCAAAGCCAGATGCGTTCACGTTGGATCAGTTGCATTGTGGCGTCTTCGTGTCCGCGATCTTCGAGGCTCGCAAGGCCGGCGATCTCAGCAAGCACATTAACCTGCCACGGCTCGCGTTTTTCAGAGAGCGCTCGAACTCCGCCGCCAACGAGGTACCCCAAACGCACGCCGGGCAGCGCGTAGAACTTTGTCATTGATCGCAAGATCCATAGATTCGGAAACCGTTCGCAATACCGCACGAGCGAGGGTTGCGCAGTGAATTCAACGAAAGCTTCGTCAACGAAGATGTGCGTCGACGGGTTGAACCTGCTGATCCAGTCCAGCATCTCTTCCGGGGGCGCATAAGAGCCGGCCGGATTATTCGGATTCGTAACGATCACAACATCCGCCTCGCTCTGTATCGGCCGCAGTCGAAAATGCTCGCGGGGATGAAGCTGAATGGCCTGTATCTCCGCTCCCACGCTTTCTAACGCTTTTCGATATTCCACAAACGTTGGAATGATCAGAGTAGCCGTCCGAGGTCGAATGGTTCGCAGCCAGAAATACAACAATTCGGTTGCGCCGTTGCCTGGCAAGATTGTTTCGGGGGCGATATCGAGGCGCTTCGATAGAGCATGGATCAGCCGTACGGGTTTGTCGTCAGGATAGACTCGCACCCGATCGATCTCCTGCTTCATAGCCTCAAGCGCAGCCGCCGGTGGACCGAGCGGATTGATGTTCGCACTGAAGTCCAGCACTTCGCGGTAGTCCAAGTTGTGCTCGCGCGCAAAGGTCAAGGCGCGGCCGCCGTGTGTCAAATAAGCCATAACGCCACCACAAGGTATGAACACGCCGCGACGAGATACAACAGAAGACGAACGTGCGAAAACTTGTTCCACTGGAGATCTTCAAGCGGATCGCCGAGAAAAGGCTTTTGAACAGGATGCCCGAAATAGTAATTGAGCCCTCCGAGCCGTACACCCAGAGCACCCGCAAGCGCGGCTTCCGGGTAACCGGCATTCGGCGACGGTTGCAAATGAGCATCACGCCATACAACTCTGATCGCGGCCCGCCAACGGAGCCGAACAAGGGCCGCCATAAGAACAATCAGGCCGGCGGTGATTCGCGCGGGGATATAGTTGGCGATGTCATCAAGGCGAGCGGCGGCCCAACCGAAGCGAAGGTATCGGTCATTTTTATAGCCCACCATGGAATCCATCGTGTTCACGGCTTTGTAGGCGACCATGCCGGGAACGCCGAGGATCGCAAGATAAAACAGAGGAGCAACGATGGCATCACTCATGTTCTCAGCAACAGTTTCAAAAACCGCGCGCGTGACGTCCTTGTCTGAAAGATGACCTGTGTCGCGACCAACCAGACAGCCGACGAGCGTTCGAGCGCGGTGGAGATCGCCCTCCCGCAGCGCAGCGATGACTTTGTTTGATTCCTGATCTAGATTGCGAACGGCGAGACAGGTGAAGATCCAGTAAGCCGCGACGAGGAATCCACCCCAGTGCAGAATGACGGCGACGGCGCTCACTATCGTGAGGAGAACGGCGCATACAAGAATGCAACCACTCACCTTCTCGAAGGGGATCTTGCGAAGAAAACGTTCGAGAGCCTTTATGAGTAGACCCATGCCGCGAATCGGATGAGGTAACCATCGTGGATCTCCGAGCAAAAGATCCGTCACGACACCTAATGCCAATGCCGTTGTCGTTGGATAGATCATTGTGTAATGCGGCATTTTTTGGGAGCCGCGGATGACGCGGATGTCTGACCCCTTGTCCCCATCCGCGTCATCCGCGGCTCATCATCCCCAAAATCCGTTCGATATCCAGATGCTCGCGCGCTACTGCCGCAAGCCGGTCATATTCGGCTTCCTTGGAATAGCGGACCGGACCAGGACGCCACTCGATTCGCCGGCTCTCGGCCACTACCGTCAGAAACTTCTCCGTGAAATTCTCGTTTTCAAACAGCCCGTGAAAATAGGTACCGGCGAGACGACCCAATACGGCGCCGTCCTTCTGACCGTCTTCTTTCACTAGGAACGGATTGATAGATTTCGGATGATCCGTTATCCCCATATGGATTTCATACCCGGCCACAACTGGACCAAGAAACGTACGGCCTCGCGATTGAACCGTGACCTTGTTAATGTCGAGTTCCGTGTCCACAGGTAGGAAATCGAGGCCGGCTTGAACACCACCTTCTTCGGCGCCATTGGGATCCGAAACCTTCTGTCCCAGCATTTGATACCCGCCACAGATGCCCAAGACCCAACCGCCTCGCTCCAAAACATCAACAAGCAGTTTCTTGAAGCCACGATCGATCAGCCATCGCAGATCGGCGATCGTGTTCTTCGTGCCTGGAATAATCAAGAGGTCGATCGGCCCGCTTGTATCCGGTTCACTCAAATACTCCAGCGTCACACCCGGGATGCACTCCAGAGGATTGAAGTCCGTGTAATTCGAAATGTGCGGCAACCGGATCACGCCGACTCGAAACACTCCTGCGCGGCTTTCGTGTTCCTCGAGCGAAACACTGTCTTCCTGATCAATGCGCAAGGACTCGATGTATGGAAGCACGCCAAGGCAGGGCCGGCCCGTGCGCTTTTCGAGAAACTCAGGACCGCCGGAAAACAGTCGCAAGTCGCCTCGAAAACGGTTGATGATGAAACCACGAATCAGATCCCGTTCTTCGTCGTCGAGAAGAGCGAACGTCCCGACAATCGAAGCAAAGACACCACCCCGATCGATATCCGCGACAAGCACTGCCGGTGATCCAACGGCCTTCGCAAAAGGCAAATTCACAATATCGCGCTCTTTAAGGTTCACTTCCGCGGCGCTACCCGCGCCTTCGAGAACGATCACATCAAACCGCGATGCAAGCCGATGAAAGCTTTCGAGCGCCTTCTCAAGGAAGAGTGATTTCTGCTCGTAGTATTCGCCGGCCGACATCGTTTGATAGATGCGGCCATGCAACACAACCTGCACCTGCCGATTATTGGTAGGCTTCAACAGGATGGGATTCATATCCACTTCGGGTTCGATGCCTGCGGCTTCCGCTTGGACTACCTGCGCTCGGCCAATTTCACTGCCATCGCGGCAGACATAGGAGTTCAACGCCATGTTCTGCGATTTGAAAGGCGCCACACGAACCCCACGCCGGCTCAGGATGCGACAGAGTGCCGTAACCAGCACGCTCTTACCTGCGTGTGAAGCCGTACCCACAACCATCACGCTGCCGTTCATCGACGTCCCCAGCGAACGTTCAATCCCGCCAGGGCATTTCGTGGCAGGGCTGTGTAACCGAGAACCTCTTCGTATCGACGATTCAGAACATTCTCTATTCGCAAACTCAAATCGATGGAGGTACTGAGTGCATAGCTTCCACCCAGATCCATTTTTTGATATCGGGGATTACGCACGATCCCAAACCCGACCCCATCCGAGTCCTGGCGCTCGCCAACGAATGTCGTGTTCAGATTCACGAACGCGCGTCGAAACGCCACTGTGAGATCGAGGGAGCCCGAATGGCGCGGACGTCTGGGTAACTCTTGTCCGATTCCCGTAGCGGCGCTCGCAGGAGACGCCGCTGCGGTGACCCGCGTATCGAGGAAAGTGTATTGCCCGCGCACACGAAGCCACGCGATGCGCAGACGCGCGCCGGACTCCAACCCTCGGGCTCGGCTGCCTTCGAGATTTATCCATGTCGATACCAGTGGAGGCGCCAGGGGTGTAAAAACGATCAGATCCCGAAAACGATTGTCGAAAAGCGTCGCATCGAGCGTGAGCATCGATCCGAGAAAATGTTGTTCGACGCCGGCGTCCAAGCTGCGAGAACGTTCGGGTCGAAGGTCACGATTCCCAACGAATGTCGGATCATTCGCAAAGTTCTGCAAAAAGCTAGGCTCCGAAATTCCTGTACCCGCGCTCGCTTTGAATCGTGTTGACGGCCTCAGCAGAAACGATGCGGCAAATCTTGGAGTTGCCTTCGTGCGGAAAACCGAATTGTGCTCGAGCCGAACGCTCTCGGTTAGGAACAACCTGCCGCCGACACTGTGCTGATGCGTCGCAAAGAAGCCGTTATTGTTGCGAAGCGGGAGCACGCCGCCCGAACTTCCGCGTTCCTGCTCAAGGTCGTAGCCAAACGACAGCAGGCCCCCGCTCGAATAAGTCCAGTTGCCCTGATATTCGGCCGTTCGGCGTTCCGTGATCGTTTTCGAAGGTTGCGAGGCGGTCAGACGCACGGTTCGCCGAACCAGGCGCGTTCCAATAGGAACCGTGAACGTCGAACGAGCGAGATCATCAGACGAAAGAAACTGTATAAGACGCACGCCTGCAGATCCTCGGGCGCCAGGAGTACCTGCGACAATCGCGCCAATCTCGAATGGACCTTCGGACACGTCATCTTGAAAGTAGTCGCGGAAACGAGTCAAGCCAAGTTGGATTCGTTGGGAAAACCGATCATGAGTTCGTTCGTATCTCGCGCCCCCGATGATTTGCTGGCCGGTCCGAAAGGCATCGGGATCAAGCAAGCCATACGAGACTCGGTTCGGTACGCCTACGCGGCTGTCTATAGAACGCAACGTCATCCGTATTTGAGAATCGGCGCTCAAGCGGTAACCGGTGTTCGCAGAAAGTGTCAGGTTTCGATAGGCGTCGTTAGTGTATGCGCCGTCCGTATGCAGATGCTCCGCTGCGAGCGAATAATCGAATGCTTTCGCGGTGCCTGAAATGCCTGTCCGATAACGATAGGTACCAAGCGATCCTCCCTCGAATCCGCCGAACCCGCTGGCTACGCCATCCTCAGGGGTTCCCTGACGGGTAACCACCTGAATTGCAGAGGCAGCAGCGTTGGAGCCATAGCTTGCGCTCTGCGCGCCGCGCACAATTTCAATGCGGTCGACGTTTGCAGCAGTGAGGTGTGCGAAATTGAAATCTCCTCCCGGATCGTTGACCTGCACACCATCGATCAGAAGCAAATTGGCGTTCTTCCCACCGCCTCTCGTGTAGATGCTCGTGGTTCCACCACGCCGGCTCGTATTTGCAACAGCAAGTCCGGGCACATCCCGGAGCAGTTCATAGATTGGAGCGGACTGGTGGTAAAGGATCTGTTCGCGATCGACGACGGTCGCAGAAACTCCCAGCATGCTCAGTGGCGTTTCGACTCGGGTCGTCGTAACGATGACGCCTTCCGAGCGCGGCGCAACACGCAGCGTAATCTTTAACGAATCTGACGGAATCTGAATTGACGAGGTGTAGACCGCGAATCCATTCGCAGTGATACGCAGCGAGTAGGTCCCAATCGGCGTCTGGTTCCCTGGGAACTCCATTGAGAAAAATCCGGTCTCGTCCGTGTATGTAATCTGTGAAAAAGCTGGTCCGTCGACTTCCACTTTTGCGCCCGACACTGCTGCGCCTGTCGGGTCAAGAATAGTTCCCTGGAGTAATTCAGAAGGATAGACAAACAGAAAAGCCAGCAAGGTAAGAACAGTCATGATCCTTTCCCCTCGGAAAGAGTTCCGTTCTGCTGCTGAACCGGTCTCCTGACTTGCGGCCTCCCACGTGATAAAGAGCATTGGCCTTCCCGCCTCGGGTTACTTGCCGAAGCAGTGACCAATGCCGGGAGATTGCGGCCGCTTACAGTTGCGGGGCAGTGACGGA
>DATFXZ010000002.1:0-5884 GCA_035315305.1 Terriglobia bacterium
CAGGGCGTTGCGCGTCAATACATGCGTAGCGTGTTGGTCACCGTGCAGGTCGCACTCGCGCTTGTTCTCCTGATCGGCGCTGGTTTGATGATCAACAGCTTCATCCGCGTCCAGAGGAACGATCTAGGAGCTGATCCGCACAACGTGCTCACGTTTGATTTCCGTTTTGCTCAGACGGACGCGATCAAGCCGTATGCCAGGTATCGCGGCTTGGGCTTGTGGGACGTTAGCCCGCTTCCGGCATTAACCTTCGATAGAATCGTCGAGAGGATGAAGTCCGTCCCCGGCGTCACGTCTGTCGCCGCCATCAACAGGCCTCCACTAAATTCGGGCGGCATTGTTATGCCTTTCCTGATTGAAGGCCGGCCCGCTCCGCCGGCAACGCCTGCAGGTACCTCAGACGGTTCCTCCGACAGTGGACAGACGGCGAGCTATTTTTCAGTTACGCCCAATCTCTTCGGTACCATGAAAATTCCAATACACCGAGGTCGCGACTTCACCAGCCAGGATACGGCGGCTGGAACACTCGTCATCATCATCAATCAGACATTCGCGCGCCGCTTCTTTCCAAACGAAGAGCCTTTGGGCAAGCGCATCACGTTGGATTTTGTTCCCGATGAACGGCCGCGAGAGATCGTGGGTATCGTTGGAGACACGCGGACAAGTCGAATGCAGCAGGAACCGGTTCCAACGATGTACGTCCCACATGTGCAGCAGACAGCCCGATGGATGGGCCCGCAATGGAATGATCGTGCAGGCATGTCCTTCGTATTAAGAACATCCGGAAATCCAACGGCTCTGGTCGAAACCGTGAAACGCGCAGTCGCGGATATCGATCTCACTCGGCCGGCCACAAACTTCCGCACTGTCGAGCAGTATTTGAGCCAGCAAACTCAGTATTTGCGGCTGTACATTCTCCTGCTCGGAATCTTCGGAGGAATTGCAGCGGTGTTGGCTGCTATCGGCATCTATGGAATGATGGCGTATTCGGTCGCCGAACGCACACGAGAGATCGGTATACGGATGGCGTTAGGCGCAGCCACGTCCGACGTATTGAAAATGGTCATGCGACACACGTGCTTGCTCGTAGGGATTGGCTTGACCATCGGCCTGGCTGCTTCGTTTGCCTTGACTCGGCTGATCAAGAGCGGCCTCTACGGCGTGACTGCGACCGATCCCGTAACGTACGCTGGAATCTCGGTGCTCTTGATCGTTGTCGCAATGGTCGCGTGTTTGGTTCCGACACTGCGTGCCGTCCGCGTCGATCCCACGATCGCGCTGCGGTACGAGTAATTAGATAGCGGAGGTGTAAATGATCACTCGCAGATTTCTGATGGAAGGTGCAGCTGGTCTCCTTTTCGCTCAGGCGTTGAGAGCTCAGGGTAGGGGCGGAGGTGCCAAAGTTGTGTTCAAGCACGATGTGCCGGACTTGACGCTGAAAAACTGGTCCGCTACAGCTGTGGAGGTGTCCTATGGGCCCGGCGAAAGTTCACCTGCGCACCGTCATCCGGGGATAACGATTGCGTATGTCCTCGAAGGCGAAATCCGATCAAAAGTCGGCGATGACCCTGAAAAAACTTACAAAGTTGGCGAAATGTTCCTGGAAACGCCAGGGCAGCTTCATGCGGTGTCCGGTAATGCGAGTGCGACCCGGCCGGCAAAGCTTCTGGCAATATTGCTCGCCGAAAAGGAAAGCCAACTTACCACTCCTGCTCAGGAGTAAACGGCGGCGTTCTAAATTCTGGCGGGCAAAATCTTACTTCGTTGTCTCGTTGAGGATGATGCCGCCGGGCGGGAACCGAGTAATCAGAACATTCTTAGCGTCGCTCTCGACTTGCTTTGAATACAGCGGCAGGAACCAACCTGCTTTGATCAGTTCCTTCAATCGCTGTTTCACCCGCTCCTCATAACGGCTAGTGTTCCGATACCGCATGGCCAACTCCTTCCGCTTTATCGGTATTTCAAAACCTGCGATAGAGCAATAGAACGAAGCGGACTGCTGGCCGTTGATCGTGACGTTCGCTCGTTTCCCTGTCGCCGCATTGGGCACACCGTATTCTGCCACCGGCACATCGACGTAGGTATTCCTTACGCCGCCTTTCGCGTTATTCGACAGGTCCATCACGATCGCGCCATCCTCCACGACTATACGATCGGCGCGTGGCGGAACCTTTCCTTGGTCTACCCACTGAATGAGATGATCGAGGCCCATTGCCATCATGGCGCCGACTGGGAATCGAGTAACCGGTTTGTCGCAGGGGTTTGGGGTATAAGTCGGATTCTCCCGAGAATCGTTATGCGGCATACCGGCAACTTCGTAAAGACGATATTCGTGGCCTTTCTCGTCGGAGTCGGGCCGTCGATATTTGTTGCCCATGGCGGCGGTGGAATTAACCTCCGTCTGTGTGTTCATTTGAATGAGCGGGACGTCGATCTCTGGAATCGGATTGTTTCCGACGACACTCGTCGGAAAGAACCCATCGAAAATCGCGCTGCCGTCCGGCATGCGCAAGACCGAGTGGGTTCGCAGGTATTGCACGAGCGCAGCGGATGATTGTGATGTGCCCATCAAGAATGAATGCCGAACCTTCAATCCGGCGAGCGGGCCGTCGTTTGCCGTGCTCTTGATCAATGCGCCGATCTGCGCTGTGATTTCATTGACCTGCGCCGGATCGGGGATACTGAGCTGCTGATATCGGTCGGGACTGGACTTGATGATGGAATTTTCTGTCGGCGCTTTTTGCGACGCGATCTCGACGTGAATGTGGCCTTGGCTCATCAGGTACACATGCGTGTTGAAGAACATCCAGCTGTTCCCGCTCGAGTGCATTATTTCCGAAACGACAATGCCGCTGAACTTCTTCACGTCCTTCGGCTGACGCACAACGATGCGGGTTGTATACGGTTTTCCATTCGCAGTACCGGAAACGAAGTACTCTTTCGCAACGTAATTGTAGTCGGTAAGGTCCGTCGCTTTGGGCAACTCGCGCAACCCCGGATACATGATGCCCGGACCCGCGATCGGGCCGCTCAGTTTCGGTACCCGCGCGACGTTCTGCTGTAAGAGCATCGCAAGCGCGAGCATGATGCCGCTCATTTGGTTCTCCTTTGAATGAGGAACGTTATTACGCTTCCGGTTCTTACCATCATCTCCCGATCATAGCGCAACGTTATTCCCTGCTGAATTTTCGAAAGTTTTTCCTCAACAAACCGTAACAACCGATCGAACTCGTTGTGTTATACGCGAGGGTATAGGCATATTCCGCTCCTCACGAGGAGGGGAATACGCATCACCTTAACGATGTCCACTGTTCTGTTATCAGAGCCGGCGCAGGAGTTCGAAACCATTTTTAAGGAACATGCGCGGCTCGTGTATCGCACCGCATACGGCGTGACGGGAAGCCATGAGGATGCGGAGGACGTGCTCCAGACCATTTTCCTGCAGTTGATCCGTCGACATTATCCGCCGGATCTCAGAAGGAATCCGGAGGCGTATCTGTATCGGGCTGCAGTGAATTCATCCCTCAACATCATTCGGCGTCGCGGACGCGACGTGCTCGTGGATGACATCGAACACTTTCACATCTCTGCGCCCATTGATTCCACGAATTCTGAACTCGAAGTGCGGCGACTATATCAAGCGATTGCGGAACTGAAACCCGAGGCCGCGCAGATTGTGATTCTGCGGTACATGCATAACAAGAGCGACGCAGAGATCGCCCGAATGCTCGGGAAATCCCGCGGCACGATCGCCCTCAAGCTGTTTCGCACACGGGCGCGACTGAAGAAACTTCTCCTCGCAAACGTCGGAGATAAACGATGAAACGTTTACACGAAAACTTCGGCAAGACATTGGCACGATTGCTTGGAGAACGCCCTCGTCCCTCTTCGGCACGCATGGAATCCGGAATCAACCGTGTATGGGAACGACTGCATTCTGAAATAGTTGATGCACCTGTGGAAATCGTTTCAGAACCGCCCACCGTTCGTACGAATTGGAGACCGAGGGTCGGTTTCGTTGACGGAACGGCCATGGCCGGCGGATCCGTAGTTACGCTCCTGGCGGCGTTCGTTCGGAATTTGTTGCACGGCAGCTCCTCTATGGACGAATGATTGTTCTCAGCGTTGATGAGCCTTCGCGTTTTACTTACGTTTAGCCTGCTCTCGGCGATCACTCTCGCCCTGGCTTATCGGCCGATATTAAGTAAGCTGTCGATCGCACTGGCTTCTCCGTATCCGAAGGCCGATATGACGAAACGTTTCTTTGCGGCTATGGTTGATGGAACGTTGGTCGCCATAGCGCTGATTTTTTATCGCAATTCCCAAGTGTCGGCTTATTTGGTTGCTGCAGCGGCGTACTTGCTTTTGCGAGACGCAGCGCAAGGACGCAGCGTCGGGAAGTTCCTTTGCGGTCTCGTCGTCGTCAACCTGGCGACAGGCCGCCCATGCGGTTGGGGTCCGTGTGTTAGGCGAAACGTAGTTTTCGTTTTACCTGGGGCGAACGTCGTGGCCGCGTTCCTCGAGGCTTCGACCATCATGCGGGATCCTCAAGGCCAGCGGCTCGGGGACAGGTTCGCCGTGACCCAAGTGGTTGAGGGCTTCGGTGCCAAGGATGTCGTTACTGCCGTTCAGGAATGGTGGCTCGATTTCATCGGGCGACTGGACCGGAATTCTCGAAAGCCAGGTCGGGCAGTCCCCTCCTCGTGAGGAGGGTGGCTGCGGCCCAAAAGCCATATTTCGGTGTGAGCGACGACTTTTCTTGATGGCTGCGCCCTACCGGGCTTGCGCGGGCTCTTGCCCGCCGGCCGCTATCCCGGCGCCCCCTCCTCACGAAGAGGGGGATACCCACATTCCACAAGTTCGTCCGTTCGGCCGCGCCGCACAAGTCACTCCTGATTCCGCTGTGCGAATTGTGATTCGCCTCCCCTTCTACATTCTTCATTAAACATCCTCGGTAATTTCAGTCGAGTGCCCTGGAACACTCCTTGCAGTCTCCACGGCATGCGCGCTGAGTCCGATCCGATCACACAGCAGGAGAGGCGTTATGACCAGAGCCAGGAGAGCTGCGCCTTTGGCAGGACTACTATGCGCAATACTGGCCTTCGGACAGAGCGGGAGGGAGAGCTCAACGCCGGGCCCTTCCACGAGCCAAGCCCCATCAACACTGAGCGTTGATGTCGATCTCGTGCTGCTCAATGCGACGGTGACCGATGCACGGAACAGGCACGTAACCGGTCTCGCAAAAGAAAACTTTCAGGTGTGGGAAGACAAGATCGAACAGGAGATCCAGTATTTCTCCGCAGAGGACATTCCGCTCAGTGTCGGAATCATCTTCGACATCAGCGGCAGCATGAAAGACAAACTCACACCGGCACGCGCGGCCGCGAGCACTTTTTTGCGAATGGGCGACCGGAACGATGAGTACTTTCTTGTCGAATTCAGCAACTCACCCCGACTTGCGGAGAACTTCACAACGGACGTTGCAAAACTGCAAAGCCGGCTTCTTTTCTTACGTGCAAACGGAATGACATCCCTGTTTGACGCCCTATATCTCGGGCTGAACCAAGTCGGCCACGGAAGCAATACCCGCAAAGCGCTGTTGCTCATCACCGACGGTGAGGACAACCACAGCCGCTATTCGTTCTCAGACGTGCGCGAGTTTGCAAAGGAGCATGATGTGCAGATTTATGCCATCGGAATTGTGGACGATTCCAGCCCGCAAAGCTCCGGATATCGTGGCCGAGCTGTATTGGAGGATCTTGCAAACCTGACCGGAGGCCGTGCGTTCTTTCCGCCATCTGTTTACGACCTGGAAAGCATATGCGCACAGATCGGCGTCGATCTGAAGAATCAATATGTGCTCGGGTACCGTTCGCTAAATCAC
>DATFXZ010000003.1:0-4261 GCA_035315305.1 Terriglobia bacterium
TAATTCGCACTTGTTTTCTTGCGATCTGCGCCTCGGTCAGGTTCAACTCTTGCCTATCATTTCAACGAGCTATGCGGATGGAACGGGCAATTACAACGCAATGTACCTGCAGATCCAGAAGCGGCTGAGCCGCGGTACGACCGTCCTTGCCAACTATACTTGGTCCCACTGCATCAGCGATCTGTGGAATGGTAATCCAGGAAACACCGGCCAGTCCAATGCCACTCCGGGCGACCGCCGTTTTGATCGTGGATCATGCGATGACAGCGGTTTACAAAGCACGGATCAGCGTCACGTGTTCAATCTTTCCGCGGTCGCGCAGGTGCCGGCGTTCTCGAATCATGTTCTGCGGATGGTCGCGAGCGGATGGCAGTTTTCTCCAATACTGAAGGTCAAATCGGGGCCATACTTCACGCCCAATCTAGGGACCGATAATCTTCTCAACGGCGAAACGGGCACATACCAGCGGCCGAATCTGTTGCCCGGCGTCAGTCCCTATATGGATAACAAGAGCGTGGATGGATGGCTCAATCCGAAGGCGTTCGTTGTTCCGCCTTTGGGTACTATGGGGAATGTGCCTCGAAACTCGGTGCAGGCTCCGGGAATGTTCCAATTGGATATGTCAGTCTCGCGAACTTTCCGCATCGCGGAAGGAAAGTCGATTCAGGTGCGCGGCGAATCCTTCAATCTTCCGAACCGGCTGAATGCCGGACTTCCTATAGCCGGATTAAACAGCGGCACGTTCGGAAGAATTCAGGGTGATGTCAGCGGAACCAGTGGTTTGTCTGGCGGCGATCCACGCATCATCCAGTTCGCATTGAAGTACGTGTTTTGACTGATCTCCAACTTGATGGGTTGTTCGCAGGACGGGCAATCATCGCTGTTTTACTGCGAAATGCCTTTCTCCATCAGTTGGGTTTGAAAATTTCTTGCGATCCCCAATACCTTCGGTAGATAGTTGCACCCAGCAGATCCTGCAGCAACGATTCTTGGTAACGGAGCTTTCCGATGAAGCGCAAACTGTTCGTCATCGCATGCACCGTATTTATATCTGCGGTTTTCGGATATGGACAGTCGGTCGGGCCACAACGTCAACCCGCGGGCGGTGCACTAGCCCAGGCGTCGTCTGCGGCCGCGGGGCGGGTGCTGCTCGATCAATATTGTGTGACGTGCCACAACGATCGTACGAAACGAGCAAATCTGTCCCTTGAAAAACTGGACCTCGGTACGCACGTTGCCGCTAATCCGCAATTCTGGGAGAAAGTCGTACGCAAACTTCGCGCCGGCGTCATGCCTCCGCCGGGAATGCGGCGGCCCGACTTCGCCGCCTACACCGGGTTGACGGAGTGGCTGGAGGCTGAAATCGATCGGAGCGCGAAAGTGAATCCGGGTTCGGTCGGACTTCACCGTCTCAATCGCAGCGAATATGCCAATGCCGTGCGCGATCTTCTCGATCTGGAGATTGATCCCGCGACGCTCCTGCCGCCAGACGATTCCGCCCGAGGCTTCGACAACGTCGCGGGTTCGCTAACCATTTCATCGACACTGCTGGAATCCTATGCCAACGCCGCCGGCAAGATAGCGCGCATGGCCGTGGGTTATTGGAAGACGCCTACCGAAAAGACCTACATCGCGCCGACCGACACGTCGCAGGAATATCACATCGAGGGGCTTCCATTTGGGACACGCGGAGGAATGGTCGTCAATCATGTTTTTCCGGCTGACGGCGAGTACAAGTTTTCGATCCAGGACTATGTCATCGGTCCCTACATTGGAGATGAACAACTCGAGCTCGGTGTCGATCGCGAGAGAGTGAAACTGTTCGACTGGAACGATCTTCAGGTTCAGCCGGATTCAGACGGTGGTCAGGTGCAGGTTATCATTCCAGTGAAAGCGGGTACGCATAAGGTCGAAGTCACGTTCGTAGCGACCAACTACCGCCCCAGCTTGGATCTGGCCAAGCACTTTGCGCGAAGCACGCTCGAAAACAGCCGGATTGCCGGCTTTACGAACTATCCAGAAGTCGGCCTGATGAGGATTCAAGGACCCTTCAACGCCACGCGTCCGACGGACTCACGAAGCATCAAAAAGGTCTTTACATGTACGCCCACGACTGCTGCTCAAGAGGAAACCTGCGCCAAGCAAATCATTTCGACGTTGGCGCGGCGGGCGTACCGGCGTCCTATCGTTCCCGAGGACATGGAATCGTTGATGGGGTTTTACAGCGAAGGCCGGAAGAGCGGCACGTTCGAAGAGGGCATCGAGATCGTGGTTCGGCGGATCTTGGCAAGCCCCAAATTCCTGGTGCGCCTTGAAAAGGAACCACTGAATCTGGCTGCGGGTCAAACCTATCGGATTAGCGATCTGGAACTGGCCTCCCGCTTGTCGTTTTTTCTCTGGAGCAGTATTCCCGATGACGAACTGCTGAATGTGGCCTCGCAAGGCAAACTGAGCAACCCCAGCGTGCTCGAACAGCAGGTCAAACGCATGCTCGCGGATCCCAAGTCCGAAGCCTTGGTTACGAACTTCGCCGCACAGTGGCTGTATTTGCGGAATTTGAAAGCGATTTCTCCGGTCGCCACAACCTATCCTGATTGGGACGATCAGTTGCGGCAGGCGTTCCGGCGTGAGGCCGAACTGCTGTTTGAAAGCGTGATGCACGAGGACCGCAACGTCCTGGATTTCATGACGGCAAACTACACGTTCGTCAATGATCGACTCGCCAAGCACTATGGGATTCCCAATGTTTACGGTTCTCAATTCCGCCGCGTCACGCTGGGACCGGAACTCGACTACCGCCGGGGATTGCTGGGCAAGGGAGCCTTCCTGGCGATCGCCTCGGTTCCCGATAGAAATTCGCCTGTCAAACGGGGCGTGTGGATACTGGACAATATCCTCGGCACACCGGCTCCGGAACCTCCGCCAAATGTTCCTGCATTGGAAGACACCACAGGTGAACCCGGAAAAATCCTCACGATACGGGAGAAACAGACCCTCCACCGGAAAAACGAGCCTTGCGCCAGTTGTCACAAGCTGTTCGACCCGATGGGTTTTGCGCTCGAGAATTTCTCGACCGATGGCAGCTTTCGAACCAAGGATGGCGGCGACGGCGGAGTTCCTATCGACGCGTCCGTCGATCTCTATGATGGCCAGCCGGTGAATGGACCTTCCGGATTGAGACAGGCGTTGATGCGCTACTCTCCGCAATTTGTGCGCGTCGTCACCGAAAAGCTGATGACTTACGGCTTGGGCCGCGGAGTCGAGTATTACGATATGCCCGTCATTCGCTCGATCGTCCGGGATGCGGGCAAGAACAATTACAGATTCTCATCGATCGTGTTGGGTATAGTGAAGAGCACGCCGTTCCAGATGAGAGTCAAGACGGAACAGAATGCGAACTAGGTAAAATTAGGAGGCCGTACGAAATGTTCATAACCAAGAAGCACATTCCTCGTCGAACGTTCCTCCACGGCATGGGCGTCACGGTGGCTTTGCCGTTTCTTGAATCGATGCTGCCCGCGCAAACACCTCAACGCCAAACCGCGGCGGGACCGAACTCCCTGAGACGATTCGTCGGCATATGGCACCCGCATGGCGCGGCGCCGGGCTATTGGAGTCCCTTGCAGGAAGGCTCCAACTTCGAATTCTCATACATTACGAAACCATTGGAACCATTCCGTGATCGCGTCGTCCTCATCACGGGCGTGGACGCCACGGGATCGAATCCGACACCGGAAGAACCCGGCGGCGATCATGCGCGCGGCGCGAATCTATTGTCCGGCGCACGTCCGCGGCGAGACTCGGTCAATCCATATCTTGGCGTCACCATCGATCAAATGATCGCGAACAAATGGGGTAAAGACACGCTGCTGTCATCGGTTCAACTCGGCATCGAGGATCCCGGTAACAATACGGGCAACTGCAATTGGGGCTATAGCTGCGCGTATTCGAACTCCATTTCCTGGCCGACGCCCACGACTCCGCTGCCGACCGAGATCAATCCGCGTATGGCATTCGAGCGGCTGTTCGGCGATGGCGCTAATGGTAACGAGCGGGTTACGGATCGGAAACGGACGGGCAGCATCCTCGATTCTGTTACGCATGAAGTCGTCGCCTTGAAGAAGGAAATTCCGACAAGCGATCGGGTAAAGCTGGACGATTATCTTGAAAACATCCGTGAGATTGAACGGCGGATCCAGAACATTACCGCCAACCCGGAAGCCACCGGCTCTTTCGAGGTGCCCTTCGGTATACCGGCGAA
>DATFXZ010000004.1:0-4503 GCA_035315305.1 Terriglobia bacterium
TCGAACGTCAGATTCTCGGAATCGAGCAAAATCGACTTCACTTCGGATTGCAGTGTCGTGGCCATGAGCTTGTAGAGAGTGAAAGTCGGCTGTGGCACCACGAGGCGCCGGCCCGGACCGAGCGTTACGTTGAGCGAAGCCTGGATCAATTCGTTCGACCCGTTGCCGACAAGGATGCCGTCCTCCGTCCAATCTGTGAATTTAGACAGCGCTTTAATCACTGCCGCCGGCACGAATTCGGGATACCGGCCCCATGGACGACGAAGGACGCGGTCCACGACTTGCCGTTTGAGATCTGGCGGCAGCTCATACGGATTTTCGTTCTGGTCGAGTTTGACCTCTGCCTCAAAATGCCTGAGCGTATACGCGGTAAGGCCGCGAACCTCAGGCTTGATGGCGGCGGATGGTGATGGATCTCGCATGTCCAGTCAGTCCTTCAGCAATCGCGAACTTTTCGATCATTGCTCCAAATTGTTCAATCGCCCGTCCCGAATATCGAATAATGCTCGTACGTTTCAAGAAATCCGGCACGCCCAATGGCGAAAAGAACCGCGCCGTGCGGTTCGTTGGTAATACGTGGCTCGGCCCTGCGAAATAGTCGCCCACGACGGTGGGCGCATAGCGTCCAATGAAGACGGCGCCGGCATTTACAATCCTGTCGGATACTTGCTCCGGTTCGGCCATCAATACTTCCACGTGTTCGGGGGCGATATGATTCACTAGATCGACGGCGTCATCCTGGGTCGCGACCACGAAAATAATTCCTCTGTTCACAATCGCGACACGCGCAATCGCACTGCGGTCCAGGACATCTAGTTGTGCTTGGATCTCGTCGAATACTGCAGCTGCAACGTCATTGGACCAGGTGATCAACCAGACGCCGGCCATTTCGTCGTGCTCGGCTTGCGCCAGCAGGTCGGCGGCGATCCAAGCTGGATCGCAGGTCTCATCGGCAACGATGGCCACCTCGCTTGGACCCGCAAGCATATCGATATCAACCTGCCCGAACACAAGCTGTTTCGCCGATTGCACATACTGATTGCCCGGGCCGACAATCTTCTGCACTCGAGGAATGTTTTCCGTGCCGAAGGCCAGGGCCGCGATCGATTGCGCGCCGCCGACACGATAGACCTCATTCAATCCCAGCAGTCTCAGCGCTGCGGCCACAAGCGGGTTGTCTTCGAGCGATCGAGGCGGTGTGACCACCACCATGCGCTTTACTCCCGCCACTTGTGCTGGAATGGCATTCATCAGCACAGAGGAGGGGTATGCGGCCTTTCCACCGGGGATATAAATTCCGGCACTGGCGATTGGAGTGCAGCGGACGCCCAATCGAATGCCTTCTCCGGCGTAATATTCCCAGGACTCTTCTATTTGCCGCTCGTGGAACTCCCGAACATTGTTCGCTGCGCGGCGCAAAATATCGACGAGTTCATCGTCGGCATCCGCGGCGAACTTGTCGATTTCTTCACGAGAAACTCGCATCAGTTCAGGCGTGAGGTCGAAAGCGTCGAAGCGTTTTGTATACTCGCAGAGCGCAGCGTCTCCGCGTTCTCGGACCGCCTGAAGGATTTCGTTCACCGTCGTCTCAACGGATTCCCCAACGTCGGCGGTAGCCAGCAGTGCATCAACCTCGTTGAAATTCAGCTCGGTTGTGAGATCGACGACTCTCATGAGACCACTTTCTCCAGAGCCTGGATCAAACCGCGCACTTCTTCGCGTTTCGTCTGATAACCCGCGCGGTTGATCAGAAGGCGGGCGGAACTTTCAGCGATGACTTCCAAAACTTCGAGGCCGTTTTCCTTTAACGTTCGGCCGGTTTCGACAACATCGACGATCCGATCCGCCAGGCCGATCAGCGGAGCAAGCTCTATGGACCCCGAGAGCGGAATAATCTCGACAGGTATTCCGCGAGCCGTGTAGTGATCCATGGCGATGTGCGGATACTTCGTCGCGATCCGGATGGTAGGCGGAAAAATTCCATTACCTCCCGCCGGCCCTGCAACGACGATTTTGCAATGGCCAAAATTCAGATCCAGAGGTTGCAGAACATCTGCGCGCGTTTCGAGCAGCACATCCCGGCCGGCAATGCCGATGTCCGCCGCACCATATTCGACATACGTGGGGACGTCGGCGGGCTTCACGAGAAACACGCGGTGACTCTTGTCTTGCGATTCGAAAATCAGTTTTCGCGACGATGCGACGTCTTCCGAAAAACGAATTCCGGCACTGGCGAGCAACTCGAGCGAAGGTTCCAGGAAGCGTCCCTTGCAGAGGGCGATTACCAACATAGCTTCACCGCCTTACCGGCTTTTCGAAGTTGCAAAGCCTTGTCGAAGTCCGAGTCGATCTCGACAGTGGCTATTTCCGCGTCGGCGCTGTCCAACATCGGTGTAACGATCTGCTCGAGCCGATCCAAACTGAATGAAAAGCCAACGGCCGGCACGTCCTCGCCAAAAGCAGCTGGCAGCCCGTCATATCGGCCGCCGCCGGCTACTTCGAACCCTAGACCGCGCACATACGCTCGGAAAAGAATTCCCGTGTAGTAATCGAATCCTCGAATTTCGCCGAGATCGATTGTGAGGTGTTGTGCAAGATCAAGCTTTTCGAAAATCGAATAGATCTCTTCTAGATGATTGAGTGCTTCAACGGATCTGGGGTTCTTCACGAGGTTGCGAGCTTCCTCGATCACTGGCCTGCCGCCCGTCAAATGGGGCACCGCACGAAGAATATTTTTGCGCCGGTCCTCGAGCGGCAGGGTTTGAAGCAACGTTTCAAGTCCCGGCTGGTCTTTGATGTTTAGAACTTCCTTGAGGGCGTCGATTTGCTCTTTCGGCAATTCCATTCGATCGACGATCCCGCCGAAGAAATCAACGCTGCCCAGATTGATCTGAAAGCTCTGGATACCCAGTCGCTGCAACGTTTCAACCGCGACGAGTAAGATCTCGACGTCTGCACTTTTTCCTGCGCCGCCGTAATGCTCGATGCCGATCTGTGCAAATTCACGCTGTCTTCCGCCTTTTGGTTGCTCGAAGCGCAGCACTTCCCCGGAGTAGTAAAGCCGGATGGGTTTCGGCGATGATGCGAGTCGCGTCGCGACCGTCTTTGCGACTAGTGAAGTAAATTCAGGACGCAGGGCGAGAATGTTTCCTTCACGGTCGATGAACCGGTAGATCTGTTCTTCCTGACCCCAACCTTTTGCGAACACATCGTAGTAATCGAAAATCGGAGGAATGATTTCTTCATACGACCAGCCTTCGAAGACGGAACAAATCGCTCGTTCAAGAGCGCGCCGCCGCCGTGCTGCGCGCCCGATGAGGATCTGTGTCCCCGGAGGAATCTGCGTATATGACTTCATTGTTCAGTCGCTGCGTTCATGCCAGCAGGCCTTTGCGATACATCAACTCGGCATTGAGAATCGCGGCACCGGCCGCCCCTCGAATCGTGTTGTGGCTAAGAAGCCGGAATTTGTAATCGAGGACGGAACATGGGCTGACAGGCCCGACGACAACGCCCATCCCTTGTGCGCGATCGCGATCCAGCCGCGGTTGCGGCCGCTGGACGTGACTTTCCAAGACCATGACAGGCCGAGGCGCCGATGGCAGTTGCAATTCATCGATCGGCGAGGTGAAATCACGGATCGCTGTCTCCACTTCTTCACGCGAGGCTTTTCGCGAAAGCTTCACCGAAACGGCTTCAAGATGTCCGTCTCGAACGTTAACGCGATGAGTCATCGCGCTGATGCGCATTGGAGCATTGACGAAATTTCCATTTCGCCATTCTCCTAGAATCTTCAGCGGCTCGGTTTCGATTTTGCGATCTTCACCGCCCAGATCGATCGACGGAAGCACGTTATCGATGATGTCCAGTGAAGCGACCCCCGGATAGCCGGCGCCCGATAATGCTTGCATCGTGACCACGTGAATGGCTTCCAAACCAAACTTCCGGTGAAGAGCCGCCATGGGAAATATCAGCCCGATCACCGAGCAGTTGGGATTGGTTACCAGGAACCCGCGGCTGCCAATACGTTGTTTCTGAAGCTGAAGCGCCTCCAGGTGCTGCGGGTTGATCTCAGGAATAAGCAGCGGCACATCCGACTTCATGCGATGCGAAGAAGCGTCACTGAGGACAGGCATGCCCGCCTTAGCCAACTGCAGTTCTGTCTCTTCTGCAATCGACGAAGGTAATCCGGACAACACGAAGTCACATTCGACACCCGGCTGGCACGACTGAACTGTCATTCGCGCGATAGTCTCCGGTATGGGCGTCTCGAGCATCCAACGCGTGACCTGAGCATAGTTTTTGCCTGCGGAATTGTCGGATGCAGCAACAGCAGAAACCTCAAACCATGGGTGCCGCTCGAGCAATTGGATCATCCGCTGCCCGACCGTTCCCGTTGCACCGAGTATTCCAACCTTTAATTTGGACATATATTTACGGGGTTCCTCCTATGACTCTCCCCTCCGTATCAATATTTGCGACGTGCGGCAGTGCCTTTACGCC
>DATFXZ010000005.1:0-3874 GCA_035315305.1 Terriglobia bacterium
GCCGCATTTACCGTCTCTACGGTAACATCGGCGTTCTCTGCGGCGCCGCTGCCTGTGGAAATCAGCAGCATCAGCTCCAGCGCGAAGAACCGGCACCTCGATCGGCGAGCGGCTATGACACTATCTCCTGAACAATCTTAAGCGTGATCCCCTCCACTTTGGCTTTCCGCCGAGTATTCCTTCGGCAGCTTCTTCTTCTCCTCCTCAATGATCTTCAGCAGTCTCTCGAAGACATCGCCTTGCGTCTCTAATCCCCGCTTGCGCCGCACAAAAAGAAATCTTCGGCGGCCCGTGTGGCCTTAGCTTTGTATGTAGCGGCACACTGACTGAAAAGTACACCATCACGACAGCTATTAGCACGGGTTCATTTATTCCGAGATTCTCCAGATGGTGCTCACCGCTACCAGCACCTCGGGTAACCCGAACGCTCGGTCGAGGGTCTGATCTGGCCATTTTCCCTGGCATTTGGACGCACTCCTTCTGTCGGCTGCTCTTGACCCTTTAAAGCCGATCGCGCTGATCGCAGCAGGTTATGCGCTTACTTCGCGGCTACGACGAGGCCGACTGCCGTCGCCGCGTTCTCAGCGATAAGACAGAGTCTTAACTTTGGGTCTGTTAAGATTTTAGCCCCACAGCATAGATGGATTCACCTTCGCGTTCGGCCATATCCAGTGCGGGATCAAAATTACGGCTCTGCACATCTGAGAATCCGGCATTCCTTAAAACGCGAAGAAGGTTCTCAGTGTCAAACATATAGTGGTGATTGTCCGTCCATATAAGCGATGTAGTTGAGCCAATCCATTTTACAATCGGAAATAACCGCAGGCTCATATACCAAGTCCCCCGGTCTTCGGTCGGGAGCCTTGGAGTTCATATAGGCGCGAACGTAAATGCTGGCGTCAGGGACGCATACGCTGAAGGAGCCGCCGCGCTTTAATACGCGATGACAGTCCGCAAGCAATCTCACGAGGTCGCGATAGAAAAAGTGCTCAAGAAGATGGGACGAATAAATTTTGCACACGCTCTCATCGGGAAATGGGAGCGGCAGATTCAGATCCCAGGTCAAGTCAGCTCCTTCGCAAAAGTCGACGGTCAGCCAACCATTCTTACCTTTCACAGGGCCGGCACCGAGTTCCAGATTGATCTCCGGGACGTTTCGTACCAATTTCGCAGCATATTTTCGCGCTAAATCCTGCGCTAATCGCTTACGGCGACCGACTAGCGAGACTTCTAATCCCTGTCGTCCAAGGAAGTTCTTTATTCCCGCCTTCACGGTGCGTTGCAAATGGTTCGCCTGCAGCAGGTCCACGTCAATGTCCCCTCATCGAAGCGCGTCAGCACATATACTAGCAAAATATACTAACTTAATTTAAATTGGCTAACCGTCTTGGCCGAGATTCCCAGCCGGGGCCTAGGTGGTCTGTGATTGGTGCTTTGCGCGGGCGTTCGAAGGCCGTGGGCGCGTGAGCCGAAGTCTTACGGCTGAGCAAATTCGCCTCTTCACATACCAATTTACACGGCAAACGACATGAAGATTTTATTTGTGTCACTCACGCCACCGATGGACAGATCGTACGGCGCCGCGGTGCGAGGCAATAACGTGTGGCGCTCGCTCCAGTCGCTGGGCGAGGTCGACACCTTGGTACTGACAGCCGGCGACGAAACCAAGTATCTGCCCGCGGACAAGGAGTACGAGTTGGCGCGGATCCAGTTCCTCAAGCCTATGCTGCCCTGGTCGACGCCAAGGAGCCAAGCGATCCAGGCGCTGTTGTCGAACGCCCTGCAGGGCCGGCACTATGATGTCGCAGTGATTCGCTTCGTGTACACCGCGATGTTTGTGGCGCCGTCGATCTCGGCCGACATCGTCGTCGATGCCGACGATCTGTCGAAGACGCTGCCGACGATTGGGCAATCGCTGAAGACGCGCATCTTCGGCAACGCTGAACTCCGCGGACGCGATCTGGTGACCAGGTATTTGCTGCCTCGTTACGACCATATCTGGTTCGTAAACCCAAAGGACATGCAGCGGTTTGCGGTCCGGTCCGGATCGCTGCTTCCGAACGTCGTGGACATTCCGCCGCCGAGCGCTGCGAACCCGACCAGTCCGCCTACGATCCTGATGGTCGGGACCTTCGCATACGCGCCGAACCGCGAGGGTGCGAACTACTTCATCGACGAGGCATTGCCGGCGATCCAGGCCGCGATTCCCGACGTGCGGCTGCGGCTTGTGGGCTACTGCCCCGAGCAATGCGTTGGCCCCTGGCAAAACCGCAAGGGCATCGAGGCCGTGGGCTTCGTCGACGACCTTGCCAACGAATACGAAGCGGCGTCGGTCGTCATCGCGCCGATCTTCAGCGGCGGAGGAACGCAGATCAAGGTGCTCGAGGGGTTGGCATACGGCAAGGGCCTCGTGGTGTCGGAGTTCGCGCTTGCGGGGTTCCAGCCCAGGATGGCTGCGGGAGCGCACGTGGAGGTTGCCATGCGGCCCCAGGATTGGGCCGAGCGGTGCCTCTCGCTCATCCGTAACCCGCCGCGCGCCGCAGCCCTGGGCAAGGCGGGCCGCGAAATTGTCCGTGAAGAATATTCATTCGAGCGGATGAAGCGAGACATTCGTGCGACGATCCAGCCCCGCTGGGGCTCTGCAACGTCGGATCATGTGCAGGCCGCGCCCGCGTCGTGATCGGCACCCTCATTTGCGCTGCTCGCAAATGCATTCGCATCCGGACTCCTCCAAGCCGATGGCGCATCGCCCTTCAAGGCGGGGGCCTGGGTCAGCGTAGCGCCATGCGGTTCGAGATCGAATAATTTTCAGGATAGAGTCGTTGCGCTGACGTCCTATCGACCTCGATCCGGTGCGCAACGCTGACGTCCAACGAATCCACCGGATTGCGACGAGATGGCGTGAGCCGATGAAGGGTGTTGGCAAGCCTAGCGCCCTCAGTGGATTGTCCAAGCCCGGCTTGGAAGGATAGCGCGGCCGTTGTAAACAACTCCAAGGGATTCAATATGAAGCTTTTAGAGTTAGCACTGCACAAGATTCGAGCAAGCGGTCGCGTGCTTTCCAACCTGCGCATCGTGGACCAAAGAAAGCTTTACCTGCTTCAGGAAGAAAATCACCTCCGGCGAGTCTTCGCTCACTGTGATGTCGATTGTGTCTTTGATATCGGCGCCAACTATGGCCAGTACGCATCCACGTTGCGGCACAAAGTTGGATTCAAGGGGCTCATCATTTCATTCGAGCCCCTTCCCGACGCTGCCGCAGCGCTGAGAAAGAAGTCCGCCAGGGATCCGAACTGGATTATCGAAGAGCTTGCCGTGTCGGGGTCGGACGGGGAGCAGACTTTCAATATCATGAATGACTCTCAGTTCAGTTCACTCAGTACTCCGCGCCACGATGAGGCGGACTTATTCCGCTATAAGAACTCAGTGAAAAAAGAGGTACTAGTGAAAACAGAAAGCCTGGCAACCGCATACCATCGCCTGGAACAGCGATTCCGTTTCAAGGCGCCATTCCTCAAAATGGATACGCAAGGCTTCGACGTGGAAATCGTCTCCCGCGCGAGTTCAATCGTGCGGAACTTCGTGGGGTTGCAGAGTGAACTGACGATCAAGAAGCTGTATCAACCCGCATTCGCCGGATAATGTACTGAGTTTCGGCGTGACTCGCGCGATTCAGATATAGCAATCAGCAGCTTATTCTGGATTGCGCGAGGCGGTGATGGCGAACGCGACGGGCGAATCGGAATCGGATGCTGTTCGGCTCGATTTTGACCGCCGCCTGATGCTCCAGTTTCGCGGTTCCGTGGTGACCTCCGATGCTGGGCTGCTCGCCTATCGCGAACTCGACGACGCAATCGGCTTGACCGTGATGGCG
>DATFXZ010000006.1:0-3847 GCA_035315305.1 Terriglobia bacterium
CCGCTCGGACAAGGCGTCGCAACCAGCGTCGGCATGGCGATCGCCCAGAAATGGCTCGCCAACCGATACAACAAGCCAGGTTTTGAAATCTTCGACTACAACATCTACGCCGTCTGCGGTGACGGTTGCATGATGGAAGGCATTGCTTCCGAAGCCGCCTCGCTCGCCGGGCATCTCGGTCTGGATAATCTTTGCTGGGTCTGGGACAACAATCACATCAGCATCGAAGGGAACACGAACATCACGTTCACTGAAGACGTGGCCGCGCGTTTTCTCGCCTACGGCTGGAATGTTCTCCGCGTTGGCGATGCCAATGACATTGGCCGAATCGAAGATGCGCTCAAAATTTTCCAACAGACCAAAGGCCGGCCCACGTTCATCGTCTTGGACAGCCACATCGGTTACGGTTCACCGCACAAACAGGACACCGCCGAAGCTCACGGCGAACCGCTTGGTGACGATGAAATCCGCTTGGTCAAAAAGTTTTACGGCTGGCCCGAAGACGCGAAATTTTTTGTGCCTGACGGCGTCTACGACCATTTCAAGGACGGCATTGGCAAACGCGGCGAGGACGCCCGAAGAAAATGGGCGGACCTGTTGGGGGCTTATCGCAAGCAGTTTCCCGATCTCGCGAACGAGATCGAACTGATGCAGCGGCGCGACCTTCCGGCAGGGTGGGATCAGAATCTTCCAGTTTTCCCTGCGGATGTGAAGGGCATCGCGGGTCGGGAGGCATCGAACAAAGTGCTGAACGTGCTCGCGCAAAATATTCCGTGGTTCCTCGGCGGTTCTGCTGATCTTGGGCCTTCCAACAAGACGCAGTTAACATTCAAAGGCGCGGGCCAGTTCGAGCCCGCCAGTCTTGGCGGAAAAAATCTGCATTATGGAATTCGGGAGCACGCGATGGGCGCCGTGGTTAACGGAATGTCGCTTTCCAAGCTGCGGCCCTTCGGCGCGACCTTTTTCATCTTCAGCGATTATTTCCGTCCAGCGATCCGACTCTCGGCTTTGATGGAATTACCCACGCTGTTTGTGTTCACTCACGACGCCATGGGCGATGGTGAGGATGGTCCGACCCATCAGCCGGTGGAACATCTGGCATCGCTGCGCGCCATTCCCGGGTTGGTAACACTCCGACCTGCTGACGCGAATGAAGTAACCGAGGCTTATCGCTACATCGTGCAACTACATCACAAACCGGCGGTGCTCGTTCTCTCTCGCCAACCTCTGCCGACGCTCGATCGGAAAAAGTACGCACCGGCATCCGGAGTCGCGCGGGGCGCCTACATTCTTGCCGACGCGCCCGGTGGCGATCCCGAAGTCGTTCTGATCGCATCGGGAAGTGAAGTTAGTTTAGCGGTTGACGCGCACGAGAAGCTCATTGCTGAAGGCATCCGATCGCGTGTCGTATCGATGCCGTCGTGGGACATCTTCGAAAATCAGACGCAAGAATACCAGGACAGCGTTTTGCCGCCGAGCCTGGTCGCACGCGTCGCCGTGGAGCAGGCATCGACATTTGGATGGGAACGCTACATCGGAAAGCGGGGACGCATGATCGGCATGAAAACATTCGGAGCCTCAGCACCATTGAAGGAACTCCAGAAAAAATTCGGCTTCGAGCCTGCAACCATCGTTACGGCGGCCAAAGAGCAAATAGGCAAACTAGGATGAGTGGGAATAAAATGGTTCGCCTGCCTATCGCGGCGACTAGCGGTTGTCGAGGGACAGTTCGCATGAAACAACGCCTGCGTATCGGGATCGTGATTGGTCTTGCGCTGGCGTACCCTTGGCTAACTGTTCCAATTTTCGCGGCTTGTTGCGGCGATACGTCGAAAGCGGATCTGGGAGACGCAGAACAACCCAGTCCACGCTTTGACTACGAGCATAATGTGACCGGCGATTGGTTCGGCCTTCGTAACACATTGTATAACTATGGACTGGAGATTACGGGCAGCTACACCACCGAACCTGCAGGCAACCCATCCGGAGGATTGGAGCGCGGTGAGACCTATCTCGATAACTTCGGGTTCGCGTTCCTCTTTGATTTCAACAAGATTTTCGGTCTTTCCGAAACGACGTTCCTGGTCACCATCTCGCAAAGGACCGGACGGAGCTTAAGCGCTGATTTCATTGGCAATGCCATCAGCGTGCAACAAATCTTTGGCGGCGGCGAAACGTTCCGTCTTGTTCAGATGCGACTAGATCAGAAGTTCTTGGATGATCGACTGGAACTGATTTACGGCCGACTCAGCACTACCGCCGACTTCATGACTTCGCAGTTTTACTGCCAGTTCGTAACCAATGGAATTTGCGGCCAGCCAACCGCCCCGTTCTTTAATATGCCGAATGGACTCACCGCCTATCCCGGCGCCACTTGGGGCACAGTCGCGCAATTTAACAGTACCAAGGAGATCTACGAAAAATTCGGCGTCTACGACGGCGACCCGAACCACGGCTACGATCGGCACGGTGCAAATTTCAACTTTGGCGAAAATGGCGCGCTGTTCTTGGCCGAGGTCGGCTACAAATCATCCAACGGTCTGCTTGGAATGCCATGCCGGTACAGCCTCGGCGGATTTCATCACACCGGCGACTTCCCGGACGTGGCGGAGGACAGCCATCTCAATAATCTCTTCATCTCTGGCCGCCCGGCACGCCTGCATTCCGGCCAGAGCGGTTTTTACTTGGTGTTCGAACAAATGCTGCTTCGAAACCCGGGGCGGCCCGAAACCGGGCTAAACGCATTTACGACCTTTGTTGTTTCTCCAGACGAGCAAGAGAGTGCGATGCCGTATTTTTTCAATGGCGGTTTGATTTACGAAGGACTCATACCGAGCCGGCCTAACGACAAAACAGCGCTCGGCTTCTATTCAACAATCTTGAGCGAAGATCTTCGTAGCGCAGAACGCGCCGCTGGTCTTCCTTCCCAAACGAGCGAAACAGATATTGAGTTGAATCATCAACTGCAGATCAATCAATGGCTCTATTTCAAGCCTAACTTGCAGTATGTCATCAAGCCAAACGGCTTGGATACGATTAATAGCGCGTTTGTCGCTGGCTTGGAGATTGGCCTGACGTTCTAGAAGATATGACATTTCGATCTCAGCTCGTGTTGGAGAATGATTATTCCGAGTCGTGCGAGCCGGCGTCCGCCGCGCAGTCGATCCTGATCGCACCTTCCGTGTTATCTGCAGACTTCACGCGCTTGGGCGACGAGGTGCGCGCGGTCGACGCTGCCGGCGCGGATTGGATTCATGTGGATGTGATGGACGGCCGATTCGTGCCCAACATCACCATTGGGCCGGTCGTGCTGGAGGCGATCCGACGATCGACTGTGAAACCTCTAAACGTGCATCTGATGATCGTCGAACCGGAGCGTTACATTGATAGGTTTGCCGGGGCGGGAGCCGATCACCTGCTGGTTCAAGCCGAGCCGAGCTCCACGATCCATCTGCATCGGACGCTGAGCCGGATTCGAGAACTCGGAAAGAAAGCAGGTGTAGTGCTGGACCCGGCGACTCCGCCGGAGCTCATCGAATATGTGCTTCATCTTTGCGATATCGTTTTGGTGATGACTGTGAATCCGGGATTTGGCGGCCAGCCTTTCCTTTCCGAGATGCTGCCGAAAATCCGGCAGCTCCGCGCGATGTGTGCACGGCGCGGTGTCGATCCCATTATAGAGGTCGACGGGGGAGAAAACCGGACAACGGCGGCAGAGGCAGTGGTCGCGGGAGCAACCGCCATCGTTGCGGGCTCGGCGATTTTCGGCGCGAAAGATTATGCGGGTGCGATCGCGGCGATCCGCGCGGGCGCTACGGCGGCAATGGTGCAGGCATGAATGCGACGG
>DATFXZ010000007.1:0-49798 GCA_035315305.1 Terriglobia bacterium
TGTCGAGCGGCCGGCATCGGTCGTCAAGGAGTTGATGGAAAACTCAATCGATGCGGGCGCGGGAAAAATCGCAATCCATGTGGAAGAAGGTGGACGGAAGCTCATTCGCGTCACGGACGACGGTGAGGGAATGGGCCCCGACGACGCTCTGGCCTGTTTTGGGCGTCACGCGACGAGTAAGCTCTATGAACCGAATGATTTGTTTTCGATCAAAACACTTGGATTTCGCGGTGAGGCTCTGCCGTCGATAGGTTCGGTATCGCGACTGTTGCTCGAAACTCAAACAGAAAATTCAATCGGCACCGCGATAGAAATCGCGGCTGGAAAGCTTCTATCGCAGCGCGAGCAGGCATTTCCACGCGGCACGCAGATCACGGTGGAAGACTTGTTCTTCAATGTTCCCGCGCGCCGCAAATTTCTTCGATCGGAATCTTATGAGCTGAGCCAGATTACGACGTACTGCACGCACTACGCGTTGGCATTTCCAGAAATCCATTTTGACTTGAAGAGTGCGGGCTTTGAGATTCTTTCCGCGCCGTCGACAACGGGCTATCGGGACCGCATCTTTCAAGTCTTCGGCAGAGACTTGCTCGACCAGCTTGTGCAGCACGAAAAGAGTTTTGGCCGGTCCGGAGTTAAAGTTCACGTTTTCGCGTCGCGTCCCCACGTTCAGAAGTACAACCGGAATTCGATGTTCTTCTTCATCAACCGGCGTCTGGTGCGCGACAAAATCATCTTGCACGCGATCAGCGAAGCCTACCGGAACATTCTGCCGTCCGGTACGTTTCCAGTGGTCATTATGTTTGTAACGATTCCTTACGAGGACGTGGACGTGAACGTTCATCCTGCGAAAACAGAAGTCCGATTCAAGCATCAGTCGTTTGTCCACGATGCAATTCGCGATTCGATTCTTTCTGCTCTGACACAAGACAAAACCATTGTGCCGATGGAAAGCGAGGCGGTGCCGGTATCGCCCTTTGCAGCGCCCACTCCTCAACCACGAATTCCCGATTCCTGGAAATCGGACGATCCCATTGCCCGAGAATCCTTCACGCTTCAGCCTGGAATGCGCGGCCCAGCGGAAGACCCAATCCCGCTGGGTTTGAATTTCAGATTTCCTCCGCCGGCATCGGATGGTTGCGAAGAACCGGTCGAAGTACCTGCCTACCCGGAATTCGATCGAGTAAAAAGCGAAGTGCGCCCGCTCGGCCAGTTGCGCGACAGCTTTATTGTAGCGACGGATTCATCGGGGTTGATTGTTATCGATCAGCATGTCGCACATGAACGTGTGCTGTTTGAAATCTATCTTCGGCAAAAGCTCGCCGGAAAACTGGAGATCCAGCGATTATTGATGCCGATTGTGGTGCAATTACCACCGCGGCAGCTTGTCATTCTCGACAGTATTGTTCCGGAACTCGGGCGGAACGGTTTTGAAGTAGAGCCGTTCGGTCCGAAGACGATCGCGATAAAAACGGCTCCGGCGATATTGAAGCCCGGCGTCGTGGAGAAATTATTGATCGAACTGCTGGACGGGCTCGAACGCGAGACGCAAGTGATAAACATCGACGCTCTGAAAAAGAAAATTGCGGCGACGGTATCGTGTCACGCAGCTATAAAGATCAATATGCCGCTGGACGAAACAAAGATGCGATGGCTGGTTGGAGAGTTGATGAAGACCGACGTGCCGACCGTATGTCCACATGGCCGGCCCATCATTTTGCGGTATGATCTGCGCGAAATTCAGAAAGCTTTTAAGAGAGCTTAGCTTGACAGAACGTCACAGCGCACTCTACCTTTCTAAACCTGATTTGGTTTCGGTGCTCTAATTGGCAACAATTCAGACGGTAGTTACGGAAGCAGCGACTTTCAAAGGAGGATTTTGATGGCAAAGATGACCCAGACCCAGATCTTCGCAGAGATGTCCAACAAGACGGGCATCAGCAAGAAACAGGTCAAAGATTTTATAACCGCGTTCACTGATCTCGCCTATCGAGAAGCGAAGAAGGGTGAATTCGCGATTCCTGGCCTCGGCAAACTGGTAAAGCAAAAGAGAAAGGCGCGCCTCGGCAGGAATCCGGCGACGGGCGAGGAAATCAAAATCCCCGCGAAGACCGTTCTGAAATTCCGAGTGGCCAAAGCTGCCAAAGATGCAGTGCTCGGAGCGCCGGCAAAGAAGTAGGAAAATCGATTTCATATGAGGTAAGAAAAATGCGGTTCGACACCTCATTTTTCTTACCCATCTGATTTGGTGTGTTCTGTGTTTGTTGTCGTTCTGGGAGGAGTTCGCGGAGAACGTCAAAGGGGAACCGGATTACACATCATTACACCGGCGTACCACCTCACTTTTGCCGACTACACAGTTTGCCTGACTCTCTTACCCGCTTGCCAGTTCATGAAGTCGCGTCCGAGAATAAAGAACTTCCGTCCGATTTGGACGATCGGAATCCGATCTTCTTCAATGATCCTTCGGAAGTGCCGCAGTGAAAAGCCGGCCATATCAGCCGCTGTCGGTATATCCAAAAACATCTTGATGCGTGGTTGAGTCGTCGTCGACGTGTCAGTTGGCATCGTGTCTTGCCTCCATCGGCCTTAGGTAGCACTTGATTTGCCATTTTTCCGCAGCTGGCTGAGGCGTGCAGAATGTCCTTCCTTGTCTTAAGGGTGCGGGCCCAACGCGTTTGAAACTGAATAGACGGCCACGGGTGATAACGCGTCAACTTTCCGACGAATGACCCATCAACGGCTGTCAAGAAACCGACGAGGGAATCAAGAGTCGTCGTTTCCCCCGACTTTTTACCGAAAAATTCGAGAATGCTGTCACTAGGCGTATCCTTTTCGTAAAGGAGGATCTGTGAAGAGCTTTGTCGAACGGATGCCGAAGGCCGAGCTGCATCTCCACATCGAGGGTACGCTCGAGCCAGAGTTGATGTTTGAGCTTGCTTCGCGAAATCGTATTGCGCTGCCGTTCAAAACTCCGGACGAAGTACGCAAAGCGTATCAGTTTTCGGATCTCCAATCGTTCCTCGATATCTACTATCAGGGCACGCAAGTACTAGTGCACGATCGTGATTTCTACGATCTGACCTGGGCTTATCTCCAAAAGGCGCACGAACAGAATGTGCGGCATACTGAAATCTTCTTCGATCCGCAGGCACACACAGAGCGAGATGTCCCGATTCAAGCTGTTATTGACGGTATTTACGAAGCTCTTCGCGATGCGGAGGAGCGGTTTGGGATTTCATCGAATCTGATCTTGTGTTTCCTGCGTCATCTCACCGGGGAAGACGCCATGCGGACTCTCGAGGCGGCTCTTCCTTACCGCCACGCATTTTCGGGAGTGGGTCTCGATTCCTCCGAATGTGGGCACCCTCCGGAAAAATTCACGGAGGTATTTGCGCGAGCTCGTCAAGAAGGATTGTTTGTTGTCGCTCACGCGGGCGAAGAGGGTCCGCCGGATTACGTTTGGCAGGCGCTCGATCGCCTGGGTGCGTCACGCATTGATCACGGAGTGCGGTGCGTCGAAGATCCCGCTCTGATCGAGCGACTCCGGACTGATCGCGTTCCTCTAACCGTTTGTCCTTTGTCCAATGTGAAACTGCGCGTCTTTGACTCGATCAAAGCTCACAACCTTCCGCGACTGCTCGATGCGGGTCTCTGCGTCACGATCAATTCCGACGATCCCGCGTATTTTGGCGGTTACGTGAATGAGAACTTCCTGGCCATAGGTGAAGCTTTTGATCTGACGCAAAGTGAGATCTGCGCGCTCGTGCGTAATTCTTTTGAAGCGGCCTTTGTGAGCGATGAGCGTCGCCACGCGATGATGGCTGAGCTCGGTGCGATTATTTCGGAGTAGCGAAGGTAGGTTAATTCATATTTCGACGCTGCCCGTGCTATCTCCGAATTTGTCCTGTTGAATTCCGAACTTATTGAGAATAGTCAAAAGCAAATTCGACATCGGAGTGTGGGCGGGATAGCGCAAATGGCGCCCGCCTTTTAATTGCGCTGATGCGCGTCCGATCAGAAGGACAGGCAGGGGATCATGGTTGTGCTCGTTTCCGTCACTGAGCGTGCTGCCATAAAGAATTAAGGAATGATCCAGGAGGTTGCCGTCACCGTCCGGCGTTTGTTTCAGCTTGTCGAAAAAGTACGTAAGCGTGCCGATGTGATAACGATTCAGGACAGCAAATTGGTCCATGTTCTTGCGATTGTTGGAATGATGCGACGCATTGTGAAATCCTTCCCGAACCCCGCTCTTGGGATAAACGGTTCCACTGGTTTCGTGCGAATAGAGCAAAGTCGAAATGCGGGTGATCTCGGCCTGATAAGCGAGAGCCTGAAGATCCCACATCAATTTCAGATGCTCTTCAAAATCGTCAGGTATTCCAACAGGGGCTTCCGGCAACGGGACATCAGTCTTCGTCTGCTTAGCGGCCTTGTCGATTCGCCGCTCGATTTCACGCACTTCCTCCAGGTATTGGCTGAGCCGCGTGCGGTCAGCGGCAGGCAGTTCTTTCTGAAGGGATGCAACCTGATTTGAAACAGAGTCCAGGAGACTGATGGACTGCTCCCTTCTCGCTTTCCGCTGCGCGTCGGTGCTGCCGTCGCCGAACAATCGCTCGAACGCAACCTGTGGGCTGTGCTCCATTGGGAGCGGAACGGCCGCTGATTTCCAGGAGATGGTATTTCGATAAGCGCCGCTGAAGCCGGCATCGCTGCCCAACGAGGATTCCTCAATGCTGAGCTCGATGGACGGCAGTGGGGTGTCCTGTCCGATCTTTTCCGCGACGACTTGATCCAGAGAAACGCCGACGTGAGACTGCGCGCCCTTCTTTGGATGTGAGCCCGTGATAAATACCGCAACAGCGCGGTTATGATCGAGAGCGCCGCCACTATCTTCGCCGTCCGTGGGCCCCGCCTGCGGATGGCATAATCCGCTTACCACATTCACATACTCCCGGAACGGCTCCAGCGGCTTCAGGATTTCCGAAAACTCGAAGCCAGTCCCCTCAGTCGCAGGTGTCCAATGATCCATCGTGGCGCCGTGCGGAATGTAGATGCATGCCAACCGGCTCTTCGGACTCGCGGCCGTCTTGCTGAGTGGAGTCTGAGCCGGAACCATTGATTCTAGGAACGGCAAGGCTATCGTTACGCCCGCGCCGCGAAGGAACGTGCGGCGGGAGAGATATTTCTTCGTGATGAACATCATGTCAGTCTCCTAGGACGATTGCTTCACCTTCATCTGAAACGGTGCGCTCTTCACAATACCGAGAACGATCGATGAGAAACGATAATCATTGCGAGCGGCGTCATGAATAACAGATCGGACAACGGGCATGTCATAGTAATGTACCGCACGGCCCAGCCCGTAAGTTAGAAGCTTTTCAGTTGCCGTTGTTAGGAAGGCATCGGAACGGCTCAAGAGCGCCTGTCGCAGCGTCGCAGGCCCGTTCAGCTTAGTCCCGTCGACGAGATCACCGGAAGCATCAACCGCTGTTTTCTCATCCATGTCTCTCCATTTGCCCGTGAGATCAAAGTTCTCCAAGGCAAACCCGATCGGATCCATGATCTTGTGGCACGACGCGCAACCGGGATTCGAGCGGTGTTCCTCCATGCGCTCACGCATGGACAGTATCTTGCCATCTGTACGTTCGTTGTTCTCTTTCAAGGGCGGTACGCTTGCAGGAACGGCAGGAGCGGATACGCCCAGAATGTTTTCCAGAATCCATTTTCCCCGGCTCACCGGTGAAGTCCGGTTTCCTGCGGATGTAACGAGGAGGAAACTGGCTTTACCAAGCAGGCCACGACGCGGATCATCTTTTTCGAGGGTGACGCGGCGGAAATGGCTCCCTCGAATGTTAGGGATTCCATAGTGGCGTGCCAGCCGTTCGTCGACAAACGTGTAATCCGCATTCAGCAGGTCGACGATGCTGCGATCTTCACGGACGATGCTTTCAAACAGCAGTTCCGTCTCGCGCCGGATCGACTGTCGCAGGTTCTCGTCGAAATCATCGGCTTCAGGTTTGGCACTGTTTAAATCGCGCAAGTGCAGCCACTGTCCGCCAAAATTCTTTGCCAGTGCTTCGGATCGCGGATCGGATAGCATTCGACGCACCTGACGTTCCAGCATTCCCGGCTGCATCAGCTTTCCTTGACTGGCTATGTCGAGAAGTTCGTCGTCCGGAATGCTGCTCCAGAGGAAAAACGACAAGCGCGACGCTAATTCGAGATCGTTTATCCGATAACTGTCGCCCGCTGCCAGATTGGCCCGTTCGCGTTCGAAGCGATAAAGGAATCGCGGGTCGACAAGAACGCGGGCCAGTGCGTGTTCTATGCCGGTGTCGAAGGTTCCTTGCGCGCGCCCAGCTTGATAAAAACTGAGGAGGGTCTCCATCGCCACATCCGAGTCGGTGACAGGCTGGCGGAATGCACGTCGAGCCAGAGTTCGCAGGATTTGCTTTGCACACGCAGGTTCGTCGCCGGCACTGGCCGGACGACAAACGAAAATACGGCGGCGGCTTGGCGTATCTCCGGGTCCGTCCGGATTGAATGGGCCGGTAATTGAGACCGTAGAAACGCCTAGCGTGGCTGCATAGACATCGTATAAGTCATCAACGCCGCGGGCATTTCTTTTCTTTAAGACAGCGATGCCGATCGATTGCGGACCCGCTTTCATCTGCAGGCGAATATCGCGCGGGCTGTTCCGTCCGACAACGTAAACCCTCTCGCCATTCACGGTGATTTCGAGTTCTTCGTCGCCACCGACGCTCGTCTGTGCGACACCTACGCCGCTGCGCGCAATCCTGAAATCGTATTCACCATCTAGTGGAAAAACATGCTTGATGAGCATTCCTCCGCGAGTGCCAAGAGGCAAACCTTCGATGTGATCGGCTTGTATCAGACCGCGGGGAATGCGGTAGGTGACCTTGTCCGCGCTGATCTCGGGATTGCCGACAGCAAGCCGGCTGATCTTAGTTGCAGCCGAGACGTAGCCTTGGATGAGCAATGGCGAGACGCCTAAAACATCGGCAACATTGTCAAAGCCTTCCGCCGAGTCGTCCGGGGGCAAGAGCGTCGTAGCGTCAATCGGGAGCGCAAGCAGGTCGCGGATTGCATTGGCATATTCGGTGCGGTTCAGGCGATGAAGTGCGGTTGCTCCGGGATTAGACTTGCCCGCTGCCGCACGGTCGAGTGCGGTTTCGAGGCTTGATGCAAAAGCATCGATCATTGAACGGTCCGGCCGGCGCGCACCGCTCGGCGGCATCATGCCTGTTCGAAGCTTGACGACAACCTTTTCCCAAGTATCTGCGTTGTCGCCCACCCGCTCGAGATCGAGTTTGTCCAGCATCAAGCCGGCAGTCTTTGTTCGTTCGTTGTGGCAAGTGATGCAGTACTGGTTGAGGAAACCGCGGTCCTGGGCGGTGGCGTATACGCAAACACAAAGACACAGAGACACAAAGACACAGAGGCGCGCGATCAAAGGATTCTTTTTCGCGCGCCTCAGTGTCTTTGTGTCTCTGTGTCTTTGTGTTTCCAGCCGAAACGTCGTCATTTCGCAGACCCCGTCAGCTTCTCAAGCAAAATAACAGTAGTCGGTTTGCGCTCAGCTCCCACGGATGCCAAGAATACGCCTTCCGCCCAAGCGATTGGCGTCCGGCCTGCGGCATCTTTTACGTCCAAGCGCGCGCCCTTTTCCACAAGGTATTGAATAATGTCGTCGGAGCCGCGATTGGCGGCACCCATAACAGCCGTCAGTCCCATTGAATTCACCGCATTCACGTCTGCGCCGAGTTCTAAGCAAGTCTTTACGGCTTCCAGCAAGGCTTCCTTCGAGACGGTGTATGTCTGAGCAACAGTCCAGTTCACACCGGCCGCAGCCATAAGAGGTGTGGTCCCGGCGAGAGTGGGAATATTCGGATCGGCCCCCCGTTCGAGGAGAAGACGCATGACTTTCGTATCGCCGGACAAAGCCGCTCGAAGGAATGGCGTCTGTCCCGTCATATCCACCCACGACACATCTCCGAGCGAGTACAGCCATCGCCGGCCTGGGTGGTATTCCTTGGTTCGAGCATTCACGTTCGCACCACGATCGATGAGGAGTTTGATGAAATCGAATACGGGAGCGCGATCGACGCCCTTGTCGACTCCGTGATCCAGGTCCATATTGCGGACGTCGACAGCCGCCCATAAAGGAGTTCGACCCCAGAAGTCCGGAGTATTGACATCGGCGCCGTGATCGAGGAGAAATCGCGCAACGTCAAGATGATTATTGAGGATCGACATGAGCAGCGGACTGATCTCGTTCGGATCAGCCAATTTGACATCAGCCGCGGCAGCTACCAACAATCGTGCTCCTTCGACCCCGCCGTCTCGGGCCGCGTATAGCAGTGGGGTCATGCCGCCATTGATGGCAGCACGTTGACCTCTATCGGGAATTCCGCCGCGATTGATTCCGACTCCTTCCGAGCCGCACCCGGTGCCTTTGCACGGAGGTCTGAATGCAGGCGTCGGGCCGATCCTGGTGTGTATGTTCAGTGTGGCACCCCGTTCGATGAGAACTCGTACTGCATCCGCATGGTTTTCTCTGACAGCGAGCATCAAAGCCGTTTGCTGGAATTCAGGATCGACGGCATTGACGTTCGCTCCACGATCGATCAAAAACTTGAGCACATCCGGTGTTCCCGTACGTGCGGCGGCCATTAGAACTGTTTCTCCCGTCGAATCGACGACGTTAGGGTCAGCGCCTGCATCCAGGAGTTTCCGAACGATCTGGGCGTTGCCATTCACAGAAGCCAGATTCAGCGGAGTGATGCCATATCGATCAGCAGCATTGACCTTTGCTCCAGCCCGAATCAGACTTTCGACTTTTTGGAGATCATCGGCGCGGACGGCCCAATGTAGCGGTGTCGTGCCGTCGGGACCGACCGAATTGACGTCCTCTCGTTCAGCTGCGAAACCGGATGTGGATAGAAGGAGCAGTATCAAGTATGCCGAACCAATAAGTCTCACCGACATCGTCTAACCTCCGACCCTACTTATGGTTGCTGCAAATGTTGTGAATGATATCGCGTCCTGTCCTTTTCGTGGAAGGTAGAAGTGGTAGGCTACGTCGATGAACATATCGTGGCTCACGCTGCGCGACCTCCAATATCTGGTGGCGGTGGCCGATCACGCGCATTTCGGAAAAGCTGCCGCGGCATGCAATGTGAGCCAGCCAGCGTTGAGTGCCCAGATTCGCAAAATCGAAGATGTTTTGGGGGTCCAATTATTCGAGCGAACGAACCGCCGCGTCACAATCACACCTTCGGGAAAAGCTGTATCTGATCAAGCGAGAGTCGTACTGGAGGAAGCAGAAAAGATCGGAGCAATAACCCGTTCGGCTCAGGAACCCCTGGCGGGCACCTTGCGTTTGGGCGCGATCGCAACGGTGGGGCCGTATCTGCTGCCGCATCTGCTCGCGCCGCTGCTTAAACGGTATCCGAGACTCGATCTGTTCTTGCGAGAGGGCCTCACCGACCAACTGCTCGGGGAACTCAGGGCGGGTCAGTTGGACGCCGTGATCGCATCGAACACCTTTGTCGACTCGACGCTTCGGATGATTCCCCTTTTTTTCGAGCCTTTTGTACTGGCCGTCCCCCGCGGGCATAAGTTGGCCATGAAGCCGCATCTGGATCGGCGCGACCTGAATGGCGAACGTATGATTCTTCTGGAAGACGGGCATTGCCTTCGAGACCAGACACTCGATCTCTGTCCGGCCAATCGCCGCGGACACGTTCGACAATTTCATGCGACCAGCTTGGAAACACTGCGGCATTTAGTAGCAACGGGCTCTGGCTATACCTTGATTCCCGGTCTTGCTGTTCGCGAGGACAAAACACTGAAGTCTTTGATGTCCTATCGATATTTCGACGATAAAGGAGTGGGGCGGGAAGTCATTCTCGCATGCCGCAATCGGTTCGGCAGGATGGCCGACATTGATGCCCTCGCCAATTTCATTCGCGAAAATCTCCCGCAAGGGGTCAGACGTGTAAATCATCCAATTGCAAATAAGGTGATTTAGGCGTCTGACCCCGGCATTAGCCCCTGGGGTATAGTGGGGTAATGCAGTTTGCGTTTGAAGCGAGTGGGCTCTCCAAAGCATTTCGCCGACGTTGGCCCCGCAGAGAGGTCCGAGCGCTTCAGAATGTTAGTCTCGCCATCGAGCCAGGTACCATCTTCGGATTGCTGGGACCAAATGGCGCCGGCAAGACAACCTTAATCAAAATCGCACTGACAATCGCCTACGCCGATAGCGGTGAAGTTCGGCTGCTTGGCGAATCCATTCGCAATCGGTCCATCCTTGGACGTGTTGGGTACCTACCCGAAAATCCACGATTCCCCACGCATCTTAATGCAATGCAGGTATTGCGGCTTTATGGGAGCCTCAGTGGGGCCCCCGAGAACCGGTTAACGCAAAACGCAATGAAGTGGCTCGAGCGACTGGAACTGGCGCAATGGCGTGACATGCGCGTATCGAAGTTTTCCAAAGGCATGAATGAGAGACTTGCGTTCGCACAGGCTCTCGTTCATGAGCCGGACATCATTTTTCTAGATGAACCGACAGACGGGATGGATCCTTTGGGGAGAAGAGAGGTCCGCGCAGTTTGTCGTGAATTGGCCGACGCAGGCAAGACGATCTTCATCAATTCTCACATTCTGTCTGAGATCGAATTGATCTGCGATCGTATCGCGCTCATGAAGTCCGGCGAACTCGTCGAGCAGGGTACCATCGCCGAATTAACTTCGAGCCGCGGCGGGTACGAGTTGGTCGTGCCTGTAGCCGAGGGTCTGAACGACTGGTTGCGCGAGCAGACGCTGAGTTTCGCGTCGGTGAATGGCCATTTTCACGTGCAGGTGCCGGATCGGGCTTCAGCAAATACCCTGATCGATGCATTACGCCAAAGAAACATCCAGATTGAATCATTGACGGCGAAGCGAAGGAGTTTGGAATCTGTGTTTATAGAAAGGCTGGGCGCCGATTAATCATGCGACCAGGAATCTTCCTCGACACATTTCAGGAATCCTTCCGAAACAAGATGTTCTTGTTCTTCTTTGTTGTGGCGACGTTGATCATCGGATCAATCGGTCTTGCCCTGAACATGGATGCCGTTAACGGCGTCATGCGTGGAGTTACCTTCTTCGGAACGGCACTTCGTGTCCCCGCCTTCACCGTCAAGCAGTGGGTCGAGAGTTTACAGGCCGGGCTGGCAATGTTGATCGGGACTTTTGGCCTGTTCATGGCGCTCATGGCGACTTCTACTCTATTTCCAACCTTGCTTCAGAAAGGCAGTGTCGATCTCCTTTTGTGCCGGCCAATCCCTCGGTGGCGCATTATCACGTCACGTTTTCTAGGCGGTGTTTCGATTATGGCCTTTAACGCGGTGTTCCTTTTCGTCGGAGTGTGGGCGGTCCTGGGTTTAAAGGCCGACGTTTGGAACAATCGCTTTCCAATGTCGAGCGCTTTGGTGATTTTTGCCTTCATCGTATTGTTTTCTGTAGTGATGATCGCGTCGGTGGTAACGGAGAACGGACCAGCCGGGCTACTGGCGGCCGCTACATTGCTTATCTTTAGTCCGATACTTGCCGCGCACGAGCAGATTACCCCGGCTTTTTCGACGGAACTTTACCGGGAGGTGTTCCGTTCGTTGTACTGGGTCCTGCCGAAGTCGGCTGAAACTATCAGCGCAATGCGACGTCTGATTCTCAACCGGCCTCTGGATATCAATTGGGTTGTAGGCACCTCGGTCTTCTTCGCTTTGGCGTGTTATGTCGTTACGATGATTTACTTTACGAGAAAGGATTATTAACCAATGAAGTGGGTATTGGGCGCTTCTATCTTTGCGATCGTTATGGGGTGGGCCGCAACGACGACCATTCCAGCCGCTACGGTTTCGATCGATGACGCCATTTTTAAATTCCTGCCGCCTGAGACACAAGGAATTGTCTTCATTGATGTTGCCGCTCTTCGAGACGCTTCGTTTGTACGAGATGTGCTGAAGGATCAGAAGGTAACTGCGCCACGGGAGTGGGACGAATTTGCCAAGGCGACCGGCACCAACCCGGAGTCGGACATTGACAAAGTCACGATCGGGAAACTTAATGCCCAAGATGGCTTAGTCATTATTCAAGGCCGACTCGACAAATTCAAAATCGAGCAGTATTTGAAAGACAAAGGTAAACATCCTCAGGCCTACCTTGGCCACAGCCTGTACGTAGATGGCGATAGCGCCTTCGTGCTTCTGGATAATGTCGCTCTTCTCGGCAAACTCAGTGCGGTTAAGAAAGCTATCGATCAGATGCAACTGCCTGGATCATCCCCATTACGCCGTGACTTGATGGCTGCCATACAAACGATCGAGACGGGAAATCAAGTCTGGGGCGTCGGTGATTTTTCGGTCAGTGATCTTGGCACACTGGGAGTGCGCGGGCCGGCGCCAGCAGTTGAAATGCTGAAGTCGTTGAAGAGCGGCACCTACCAGATGCGCGTGGATACAGGAATCCACGCAAGGGCGATCGGCAATTTCGCTGATGCCGAAAGCGCAAAGAATATTGGCGATTTAGCCCGGGGAGCAATAGCCGTCGCAAAATCGCAGGTGGCGAAGCAGCAACCCGACATAGTGCTGCTGTTGGACGGTATTCAAGTCAGCAACAGCGGTCCGACGCTGACAGTTAGGATTGAAGAGGCAGGCGAGCTTTTGATGAAGCTGAAGGATCTTCGAGCTTATTCCCCTCCTCGTGAGGAGGGGTGGACGCGACATTAAAAATGGCGCGAAGCCTCCTTAGATTGGAGCGGACGGGGAGGTCGCTCACAAGCCATGTTTCGGTGTGAGCGACCACCCCGTCTGCGGCGCTACGGTGGGCTTCGTCGAAATTTCCTTGACGCCGCAGCCACCCCTCCTCACGAGGAGGGGTGTGGCATCTGGTTCAGACTACCTTCCGCCCCCACTCATCGACGCCAGGAATTCGGAGTTGCTCTTGCTCTTGCTCATCTTGTCCAGCAGAAGCTCCATAGCTTCCACGGTAGAGAGCGGATTCAGAACCTTTCTCAAAATCCAGATCCGGTTCAGTTCATCCTTAGCAACCAGCAACTCTTCCTTCCGCGTGCCGGAGCGATTGATGTCGATTGCCGGAAATACGCGCTTGTCGACCAGCTTTCGATCGAGCCCGATTTCCATGTTGCCCGTGCCTTTGAACTCTTCAAAGATCACGTCATCCATACGGCTTCCGGTATCGACCAGAGCCGTCGCAATGATCGTCAAACTGCCGCCTTCTTCGATGTTCCTCGCCGCTCCAAAGAATCGCTTCGGGCGCTGAAGCGCGTTAGAATCGACACCGCCCGACAGCACCTTGCCTGACGGCGGCACAATCGTGTTGTAGGCGCGCGCCAGACGAGTAATGGAGTCGAGCAGGATGACGACGTCTCGCTTGTGTTCCACAAGACGCTTGGCCTTTTCGATGACCATTTCGGCAACCTGCACGTGACGCGATGCCGGCTCGTCAAATGTCGAACTGATGACTTCGCCATTCACCGACCGCTGCATGTCCGTTACTTCTTCCGGTCGCTCATCAATCAGCAGCACGATCAGGATGACTTCAGGATGGTTCGCGGTGATCGAGTTCGCGATTGTCTGAAGCAGCATCGTCTTTCCTGTTCGTGGTGGTGCCACGATCAGTCCGCGCTGTCCTTTGCCGATGGGCGTCAGCAGATCAAGGACGCGAGCGGACAGATTGTCCTTGCCATTCGGTGTTTCCAGCTTCAGCCGCTCGCTGGGATACAGCGGCGTCAGGTTATCGAAAAAGATTTTGTTGCGGGCTTCGTCGGGGTGCTCAAAATTGACGGCCTCGACTTTGATTAGTGCGAAGTACCGTTCTCCATCTTTAGGAGGACGCACCTGTCCCGATACTGTGTCGCCCGTGCGTAGATCGAACTTGCGTATCTGCGACGGTGAGACGTAGATATCGTCCGGGCCCGGTAGGTAGTTGTAGTCTGGGGCTCGGAGGAATCCGAAGCCATCAGGCAGCGTTTCCAGAACACCTTCACTGAAAATGAAGCCGCTCTTCTCGGTCTGCGCCTGCAGGATCTTGAAAATCAGTTCCTGCTTCCGCATGCCGGAGGCTCCCTGAATGTTGAGGTCTTTTGCAACTTGCGTCAGCGCGGAAATGTTCATTTCCTTGAGCTGGGCAATGTCCATAGTGGCAGCGCCTTCTGGACGATCCGGAGCAACGAATTTTTTTGAACTCATAGGTGGGTTTTTCTCACTGTGGGATGTGATCTACGGCCGTTCGAATTCTGGCCAGGATTTCATTCTTTCCAGAATGCGTGACCGCCGAAAATGGAATTATCTCCTTTGTATTTAGCATTCTTGCGCCTGTACGGAGCGCTTGATTCAACTGGTTTCGAGAAATCTTATCAATTTTGGTCAAAACAACTGCGTTTGGAATCTCATGATGATCCAGCCATTTTTTCATCATCATGTCAGAGTCCATTGGTGGCATCCGGCTATCAATCAACATCAGAGCCAGCTTCAACTGTTGCCGATCTCGAAGATAGCCTTCGATCATGCCGCCCCATTTTTCCTTTACGACCTTCGGGACCTTTGCGTACCCATAACCCGGCAGGTCCACAAAGTAGGTTCGGTCGTCAATCAGAAAGAAATTGATCGTCTGAGTTCGTCCCGGCGACGAACTCGTGCGAGCCAATCCTTGTGTATCCGTTAGAGTGTTCAACAAACTAGATTTGCCAATGTTCGATCGACCACAAAAAGCGATTTCAGGTCGCTGATCTCGGGGAAAATCATCCGGTTGTGTTGCGCTCTTGACGAATCGGGCGGAACTGATTTTCACATCTGGCAGTCGAAAGGCCGGAATCCGTTGTCATTGTAACAGGATTTCAGCTCGCGGGTAATCAGCGCAATCAGTATCTACTATATGCCGACCCGTTTTCTATTGCCCCCAAAATTGTGAAACAGCGGTCTATAAGGCTGCATAGGCCGCGCTTACAGTTCAATTCATGACGGATTCTTGAAGGTCCCCATCTCCGCCAACCGCAGGCCGGAATGCCACTGCTTCTTCATTTTCAAGCAGGGGGCGCGGTTCGTGGGTCAACGCGATCTTCAAAACCTCGTCCATGCTTTCGACGAGATGCACGGTGAACTCGTCTCTGATATTCGCGGGTATATCGGCGAGATCCTTCTGATTGTCCTTTGGAAGGATGATCGTCCGGATTCCGACGCGATGAGCCGCCAGCAACTTTTCCTTGACTCCTCCGATCGGCAGCACCTTTCCTCGGAGTGTGATCTCTCCCGTCATCGCTACATCGCATCGCACTGGAATCTGAGTCAGAGCGCTCACCAGAGAAGTCGCCATCGTGATACCGGCTGACGGGCCATCCTTCGGAATTGCACCCTCGGGAACGTGTATATGGAGATCAAGTCGACGGTAGAAATCTTTGGGAATTCCAAACAATTGAGCTCGGGACCGGACGTAGCTCATTGCGGCCTGAGCTGATTCCTGCATGACGTCGCCGAGCTTCCCGGTTAGGGTTAACTTACCTTTGCCTTCCATCAAGGTGGCTTCGGTTGCCAGAATCTCGCCACCCACCTCGGTCCACGCAAGGCCTGTTACGAACCCAATTTCATGTTGTGATTCGTGACGGTTAGAACGGTACTTTGGAATCCCAATGTAGTCAACCAGATTTTCAGCCGTGATCTGTACCGTGCTTCTCGTCTTGTGCTTAACCACTGCACGCGTCACTTTCCTACAAATAGACGAGATCTCTCGTTCAAGGTTTCGAACACCGGCTTCACGCGTGTACAGGCGAATCGCGCCTTGGATTGCGTCATCCGTGAAGCCGAGATTCTGCGGGGTTAGTCCATTCGCATCAATCTGCTTCGGTACGAGAAAACGTCGGGCGATCTCGACTTTTTCGTACTCGGTGTACCCCGGGAGACGCAAGACTTCCATACGATCTTGAAGCGGTTGGGGAATCGTATGCAAGACGTTAGCCGTCGCGATAAACATCACCTGTGACAGGTCGTATTCGACATCGAGGTAATGATCCTGGAAGGTGGAGTTTTGTTCCGGATCCAGCACTTCAAGCAGTGCAGCCGAAGGATCACCGCGGAAGTCCATGCTCATTTTGTCGACTTCATCGAGCAGGAAAACCGGATTAATCGTTCCAGCCTTCTTGATCATTTGAATAATTTGCCCAGGAAGTGCGCCGATATACGTCCGGCGATGGCCGCGAATCTCCGCCTCATCACGAACACCACCCAAAGCCAGCCGCACAAACTTGCGGCCTGTAGCGCGGGCGATGGACATCCCGAGCGAAGTCTTACCGACGCCGGGTGGTCCGACGAAGCAGAGGATCGAACCTTTCGGTTTCTTGACGAGTTGCCGAACGGCTAGAAACTCGAGAATGCGGTCTTTCACTTTCTCCAGGCCGTAATGATCCTCATTCAGAACCTTCTCGGCGACTTCGATATTGCGGATCTCGCGTGATTTCTTTTTCCACGGCATCGCGATCAGCCAGTCGAGGTAGTTTCGTGAGACCGTCGACTCCGCCGACATGGGCGGCATCATCTCCAGCCGCTTCAGTTCCTGCATGGCCTTTTCGAGCGCGTCTTTGGGCATGCCGGACGTTTCGATTTTGCGCCGAAGCTCTTCGATCTCGGATTTTTCATCCTTTTTGCCGAGCTCTCGCTGAATCGCCTTGATCTTCTCGTTCAGGTAATACTCTTTTTGCGCTCGCTCCATCTGCCGCTTGACCCGATTTTGTACGGAACGATCGACATGAAGCTTCTCGATTTCGATATCCAGAACATCGGCCAGTCGCTTGCATCGCTCGACAGGATTGAAAATCTCGATGAGTTCTTGCTTTTCTTCAATCGACAGCACCAGCTGAGCGCAAATCGTATCCGCCAACCGTCCGACGTCATCGACTTTGATGGCGGCAAGGGCCTGGTCGGCGTTCAAGTTCTGACTTAGCTTGACGTATTGTTCAAACTGCTGAGTCAATCGCGTAGCCAGGGAGTCATACCCGGTGAAGCTTTGGTTGCGAAATGGAGATAGCCGTAGGTTGGCCTTCCAGTATCCCTCTTCCTCGGCCAGTTGCAGAATCCGCGCCCGCTCGATGCCTTCGACCAGCACCTTCGTATTTCCATCGGGCAATTTCAGGGACTGCACGATATTGGAAATGGTTCCGACCTGATAAATCTCATTGGGCTTCGGATTGTCGACAGTCGCGTCATGCTGCGTCGCCAGAAAGATACGTTTATCGCCGCGCAGCGCCGATTCCAGTGCGTGCACGGAAGACTCGCGGCCGATCACGAAGGGAACCATCATGAAAGGAAAAATAACGACGTCCCGGATTGGAACCATCGCCAGCTTGGCTTGCTCGTATTTTTCCTTTGTAGACATAAACCGCGAGGAGGAACGCTACCCAGCCTTTTCGAATGGAAGCTGGATCTCCTTCTTTTCGACCATTTCCTTAGTAATGGTTAGCTCCCGATGCTCTTTTTGTTGCGGGAGCTGGTACATAAGATCCAGCATCAACTCTTCAAGAATGATCCGGAGACCGCGCGCGCCTACGTTCCTTTTGATAGCGTCGACAGCGACAGCTTCAAGCGCATCATCCGCAAACTTCAGTTTCACATTCTCGTATTCGAATAGCCGCTGATACTGTTTGACGAGCGCGTTTTTCGGCCGGGTCAGAATGTCGACCAAGGCTTTTTGATCCAAATCGTGCAGAGTTGCGATGACAGGCACGCGTCCGACGAACTCTGGAATCATGCCGAACTTGATCAAGTCTTCAGGTTCGAGTTGCTCCAACAAGGCCGAGCGCGGATTTTCCGATTTCACCCGGACGTCACCATGAAATCCCATCGTGCTGCGAACGGCAAGCCGGCGTTCAATGATCTTGTCCAAGCCGACAAACGCTCCGCCGCATAGAAAAAGGATGTGCGTCGTGTCGACTTGCGTAAACTCCTGATGAGGATGTTTTCGTCCTCCTTGAGGAGGAACATTGGCGACCGTTCCTTCCAACATTTTCAACAGCGCCTGCTGGACACCCTCACCCGACACGTCGCGCGTTATTGAAGGGTTTTCGTCCTTGCGACCGATTTTGTCGATCTCATCGATGTAGATGATGCCCGTTTGGGCTCGTTCAACATCTCCGCCGGCGTTTTGGATGAGACGGAGGATGATGTTCTCCACATCTTCGCCAACATACCCGGCTTCCGTCAGCGTCGTCGCGTCGACGATTGCAAACGGTACGCTGAGGAGACGCGCAAGAGTTTGAGCGAGGAGTGTCTTGCCGGTACCGGTTGGTCCGATCAGCAGAATATTGGATTTCTGTAGCTCAACATCGGATTTACGGCGCGCCATTTCGATGCGCTTGTAATGATTGTAAACGGCTACAGCGAGCTTCTTTTTGGGCCGGTCTTGTCCAACGACGTACTGATCCAGAAATCCTTTGATCTCGGGTGGCTTGGGAAGATGTACGTTCTTCGGCGACGGCTCGTAGTTCTGGTCCTCGTCGATGATGTCCTGACAAACCCCCACGCATTCATCACAGATGAAAACCGTAGGACCAGCGATCAGTTTACGAACATCATTCTGACTCTTGTTGCAGAATGAACATCGCAAGACATCGTCGCTATTCTTTTTCAATTGCGTTCCCTCTCTGTGTGTTCAAAACGGCTGAAACCCGCGTCCACTGAGGGTTTCACGCTCGCTTCGAAATAACTTCGTCGATGATACCATACTCCTTCGACTGGTCCGCCGTCATGATGTAGTCGCGCTCAACGTCCTTTTCGATTCGTTCCAGCGGCTGCCCCGTATGATGCGCGAGAATTTTATTCAAAATAGTCCGAATGCGAAGAATTTCTTTTGCGTGGATATCGATGTCGGTTGCTTGACCCTGCAGGCCGCTCATCCATGGCTGGTGAATGAGCACGCGCGAATGCGGCAATGAAAAGCGTTTCTTTGGACTGCCTGCTGCCAGAAGAACCGCAGCCATACTCGCTGCCTGTCCGACGCAAATCGTCGTTACATCATTCCGGATGAATTGAATCGTGTCGTAGACTGCCAGTCCCGCCGAAATCGATCCGCCAGGACTGTTGATGTACAAAGAAATGTCGCGCTCTGGATCCTCAGCTTCCAGGAACAGCAACTGCGCCGTGACCAGGTTGGCTACGTTGTCATCGATAGGTGTTCCTATAAAGATGATGCTGTCACGCAGCAGCCGCGAATAGATGTCGTACGCGCGTTCGCCGCGATTGGTCTGTTCGACCACCATCGGGATCAGAGTGTTGTGTTCGTGGTTCATAGTACTTCCTGTTTCTCAACTACAATTCTTAAGTCGATGCATAGATGGGTCAATGAATAACTTTAAACGCGCCCGAATGAGTACCCCCGGTTCATTAATCGCCTATTGTGCAACGATCCGAGCTTTGGATTGCAAAAGATCCAAAGTTTTTCGGTTACGGATTTGCGATCTGAGTCGCTCTATTCCGGAATCTCGCGAAAGCACTTCCTTTACTTTTTCCTTCGGCCGGTTTGTTTCTCCCGCAATCTTTTCGATTTCCGACTCTATCTCCGGCTCCGAGACGTTAATGTTTTCCTTCTCAGCAACGTGTTCCAGTATCAATGATCCTTTAACATCACGCATCGCTTGATGCTGTTGATCTTCGCGAATTTTGCCCCAATCTACGTCCAACCGTTGGGGATTTATACCCTGTCGCGAAAGATCGCGTACCAGACGTTGTACTCGAATTTGCAATTGCCGCTCGATCAGCGATTGCGGGAGTTCGAATTCGTTGTTGTCTTCGAGCCATTCCAGCAATTTTTCTCGCATCTGTTCCTGAGCCTGATCGCGCTTGTGTTTCTCCAGATCGTCACGAAGCTTGGCTTTCAGTTCGTCGAGCGTCTTGTAATCACCGAACCGCTGGGCGAACTCATCGTTGAGTTCGGGACTTTCTTTGGTCTTGAGAGCCTCAACCTTAACCTTATATGCGACCGTCTTCCCGGCAAGCCGGGCCGTTGGATACTCCGCCCGGTAAATGACGTTGAATGTTCTTTCTTCGCCAACCTTCGCTCCAATTAGATTCTCCGTGAATTCTTTTACAGTCGTGCGTCCGCCGATCTCCGCCACGGCTTTTTCGCCGGTGAGGGGCGGTTCATCAGAACCTTCTATCGTGCCGCTGTAAGAGATTTCCGCGAAGTCGCCCTCTTGAACAGTTCGGTCTTCTTCAACAGGAGTAAGCTCGGCCATGTCTTCCTGGAGTTTCTTCAATGCGGTTCCGACTTCGCTCTCCTCGACTTGCGAAGATACTTCATGGACAGGTATGCCTTCATAGTTCTCGATACTTAGTCTTGGGTAAACCTCGAAGACAGCTCTGAAGCGAAGCGGCTTTCCGGAATTGTAATCGACAGACTCGAACTGTGGCGCTTGAACAATTTCGAGCTTCCTCTCGTCGATCGCGTCGCCGAAGTATTTTGGCATGAGATGCTGCATCATTTCGGAAACGATCTCATCGCGAAACCGTGTCTTCACCACACCAATGGGCGCCTTGCCAGGTCTGAAGCCGGGCACACGCGCGCGCCGAGCAAATTCCTGAGCGATGTGCGTGATTTCAGCATCAACGACATCCTGCGGGATCTCAATGTCGAGATTTTTTTTGCACTCGCTGAGGTCTATGAGTTCTGCCTTCATGGGTGGGCCGTCCTAGATTTTGCCTTCGGGATGCGAAAGGGGGGACTCGAACCCCCACGGCGTGAGCCACTAGATCCTAAGTCTAGCGCGTCTGCCAGTTCCGCCACTTTCGCACATCAACTTGATTGTGCGGTCGGGCAAGCCTCGTGTCAATGGCTGCCGGTGTCGAGGAAGCCTGCACAAAAACGCTAGATACATTTGTTCTATAATACCGCCGCTTTGAGCGCCGTTAGACAGCAACCTACAAGTACGCGTCTCGAACTCGCTGAAGCCGAACGCGTCGAGAAAGCCCTGGCAATCGCCCGGGTGATCTTTGCAGTCGCATCCGCGCTGGCGATCTACATCGATCCCACACAACCTTTCTTCCGTTATTCCGCATTAACTTACATCATATTGACCGGCTACACGCTATATAGCTTTCTGCTCTTTTTCCCCAGCTTAGTTCTTTCGCATCCGACTATTCAGTTGCAGATTCAAATGATCGACGTTCTGGGGACTTCCGTTCTGATCGTAGGCACTGGCGGCATAACGAGTCCCTTCTTTGTCTTTTACACATTTGCGCTTATTTCGGCGGCTTACCGCTGGGGTTTTTGGGAAAGCATCTGGAACGGGGTCCTGGTAGCCCTTCTGTTCTTCATTTTTTCGGTTATCTCCTTCGATGGCACGACAGTATTCGTCCAAGCGAAGTCTGAAGTTAACGGGGTCATCATCAGGTCGACTTATCTGATTCTGATGAGCGTGGTTCTGGGTTACCTCGCAGAAAACGATAAGAGGCTGCGTAGTGAAAATGCATTGATTGCTCGGGCAATGAGCAAGGCAAAAGCGGAGTTCGGACTGACCCAGAGCATGCAAGCCTCGGTCGGCGAAATTCGGGCATTTTATGATGCAGACGCCGCTGTCTTCGTTTCGGAGGAATTGGGCACTGGACGGATCTATGTCTTGGGTTGTCCCGCCAACGATTTGGAAAACGAGTTCGGACGTTTCGTCGAACTGGATCCAAAGCATCGTTTCCTTTACTTCTTCGCGGTAAATGGCGAAAGCTGGTATTCGGTCAAACAGCGAAACGGCATTCACGAGGCGCGATTCCTCGACGCGCACGGCAGACCCATGCAGGATCGACAAATTGAGTACCCGCGTGAGTTTGTCAGTTTGAATCAGTTCCAGTCACTCCTTGGAACGAAAATCGATTTCGGCCAGGAGTTGACGGGTCGTTTACTGATCCTGAACCCGAAGTTGAAGGTCGATCGCTGGCAGGAACTTGCTTTCATGCAGCGCGTTGTGCGATCCGTCATGCCTACGTTGTACAACGTGTACTTATGGCGTCGTCTACGGTCGAGAGCGGGGGCTATGGAGCGAGCCCGTCTTGGACGTGACCTGCACGATGGTGTGCTCCAGTCCCTGATCGGACTCGAAATGCAGCTCGACGTTGTGAAGCATCGCATCGAATCTGATGACACTCCTAAAGCGGCGACCGACGTCGCTCGGATCCAGCAATTACTCAGCAATGAGATCAAGGAAGTTCGCAATCTAATGAACGCGCTCCGCCAACCGCGCCTTGAAGCCTCGGAGCTGGTTAACTTCATGTCGGAGCAGGTTGACAAATTCGCACGTGAGACGGGAATCTCGGCAAAATTTGTGGCCGAGACCGATCGTGTGCCGCTGCCGTCTGAGGTCTGCCGCGAAATGGTACAGATCCTTCAAGAAGCGCTGATAAACGTTCGGAAACACAGCGGCGCCAAACACCTTCTGGTGCGATTGAGCGCGCCGGAAGACGATTTGAATCTCGCGATTATCGACGACGGCCGCGGATTCGAATTTGAAGGCCGGCTGTCGCATTCGCAGCTGGATGAGAAAAACCTTGGTCCTCTTGTTATAAAGGAGCGGGTTCGCCTGATCCGCGGCGAACTTGAAATTGAATCGGTGCCGGGACACGGAGCGCGCCTGGACGTCCGATTACCGAAACGAATCTATGCCTGAAGAAATAGCTATTCTAATTGCCGATGATCATCCAATTTTTCGTGGGGGCCTCCGCGCTCTCATCGAAACTGAACGTGGGTTCAAGCTTGCCGGAGAAGCCGTCGATGGCGAACAGGCAGTCGCATTTACGCGACAGTTGAAGCCGAACATCCTTCTACTTGACCTTGCCATGCCGAAGCTCAGTGGCCTGGATGTCGTGAAGGAGTTGTCACCACCCCCGCCGATCGAGACGCGCATCATCATCCTCACCGCCGCCATCGATGATGGACAAATTGCAGAAGCCCTAAGGTTAGGGGCCCGCGGCATCATCCTGAAAGATACTGCGACGCAATTGCTTATCAAGGCCGTTCGCTGCGTGGTTAATGGTGAGTTTTGGGTAGGCCGAGGCAATGTTGAGGGACTTGTTGCAGCCCTGCAGATGGCCCACACCATGCAGCCGGAAGATCCTGTGAAAAAATTTGCCCTGACCGCGCGGGAAATGGAAGTACTGACCGCAATCGTCGAGGGCTATTCGAACAAAGAAATCGCAAAGCGATACAAGATTAGCGAGCAGACGGTCAAACATCATCTCAGCAGCATCTTTAGCAAGGTCGGTGTGTCGAACCGTCTAGAATTGGCGCTTTTCAGCGTCCATCATCAACTGGTAGGAAAGAGAGTCTGAGGCGGTTACACTGGAGTGCATGAGATACATACTCATATTGATGACCTTAGTTTTAGCAGTGGCGATAGCGGCGGGACAGGAGAAAATGACAACGACAAAGAGCGGGTTGAAGTACATAGACCAGAAGGTCGGCTCTGGTGACGTTGCCATGAAGGGCAACACTGTTTCGGTGCATTATACCGGTTGGTTTTATACGGAAGGTAAACGCGGTGCAAAGTTCGATAGCTCGCTGGACCGGAAGATGCCATTCGAATTCAAACTGGGAGCCAGACAAGTTATTCCGGGTTGGGACGAGGGTGTCGAAGGAATGAAGGTGGGGGGTAAACGCGAACTTATCATTCCTCCTGATCTCGGCTATGGACCGCGTGGTATGCCCGGAATCATTCCCCCGAACTCGACATTGAACTTTGAAGTTGAATTACTGAAGGTGAGCAAGTAGAGGCCGATAGGGCGCTCGAGAAGCGCCCTAGTAACGAGGTTTGCACGGAGTCGATCGCCTAGGCGGCTTCGGAGATATCCCTTAACGTCTTCCCGGACTCCCCCTCCTCGACCTTTGCTATATCCCCGATCGACACAACGCCAACCAGCCGTTTGTCTCGATTGAGGATGAGCATCCGCCGGACGTCCTTCTCTCGCATTTTCTCAGCGACGTCTTTGACGTCATCGTCTGCGTAGCACCAAAAAACGTCATGCGTCATGATCTCGCGTGCGGTGACGCTATTGATGTCCCGCTCGCTTGCGATGCCGCGAATGACGATGTCGCGATCAGTCACGGTACCCACGAGGCGATCGTTCTCGCAAACACCCAAGAATCCAACGTCCAATGTCTTCATCTTTTGGGACAAGTCCGTAATGCTCGTCTCAGGGCTGACACATTCGACGTTCGTCGTCATAATTTCGCGTATTTTCATTGCATACCTCCATAAGCTTCGTAAGGACTATGCAGCCTTACGCGCTTTCTGGGATTTTTTCTGCGCTATCCGGATTATTCCCAGTAATTCGCCATCCGACGTGGTCACGATCGCAGCGGGTGCATCGTAGTTGCGCAGGAGCTTCTGGGCGTCTTTTGGATCCAAGTCCGGCCGTAACGTACGGGGGCCCGGTTGCATGACGTCCCCTATCCGGCTCTGGGGATTCGCGTCCCAGGTTTCTCCTTGAATCACGCCGAGCACGATGTTTCTGTCGTTCACAACGACGCACAAATCTTGGTTCGGACGGCGGCGGCTCTTGACGTCTTCGAGACGTTCCCGAAGCGAGCAAGTCGGAACATCCTTGTGGATCATTTGGCGCAGTCGCATCTTCTTAGCCTGTGTCCCTTCCGTTTCCAAGCCGGCCGCGAGCCAATCCGCTTTGCCGGGTGTGTACCGGTAGACTTCCTGGAAACCCATGCTCTCTAGCCGCCATGCCGCCCGTGCACTTAGATCACATTGAAAGTCTCCGCAGTAGACGATGACGGCGACATCCTTCCTCAGTGCCCGGGTCGCCTCAGGGGTCATCGTTTGCAGGGGAACATTGATCGCATGCGGCAGGTGTTCCTTTCTATATTCCGAAGCGGGAAGGACATCAACGAGCTGGACACGGCCTTGTTCTACCAGGGTTTTCACGTCTTTACGACGAATTTCAATCGGCATAGGGAAAGCTCCTCATACCTGTTTTAGACGTGCGACTTTGGCAGCAATGTCAGGTAGTCGAGAAATGAGGTTAAGTTCTTCGGCCGGCTTGAGTTTCAGGGCTACCCGGATTCGACTGCACTCCCCATCGAATCTGAGGCCAGTTTTAATATTTCAACCACAACTTTTTGTGCTCGTTGCTCGCCTAAACCACTATGTTGGCCTTCGACTTGCTAAGGATTCCGCGATTTCAAAGGAGGCTTAACATGCACGTTCGGTTCTTGGTATTTACACTCGTTTCCGCCCTGCTGATTCCACAATTTGTCTTGGCGCAAGCGCCGACTGTCTCATCTTCTGAACTTCAGCAGGCCATCACCGCGGCGGCGCAGACCCGGCAAAAAAACCTCGTCGATGTTCGCTCGTTCTTTGCGAGCGAGCACGTACGAGCGGCACTAAAGAGTGGGAAGATCGACTATCGTAAAGTCGATAAAGCAGTAGCCACAGTCTCACCCGAAGAACTAGCGCGGCTGGCGGCAAAGACGAACCAAATTCAAACCGACTTTGCAGCCGGCGCACTAACGAACCAGCAACTGACGTACATCGTCATAGCTCTGGGAACAGCGGTGCTGGTCCTGCTCATCGTCGCGGCTTAAGACCTGCCAGACCTCACGAATCGATGCTTTGGCTGTCACTGCTCCTTACCTTCCAGCAGGCGCTTTGGATCGATGTACCCTTCATTCAGCAAGACAAGAACGGGTGCGGGTCTGCTTCTATTTGGATGGTCATGATGTATTGGAAGCCGGACACTGCCGTGAATGTCGACGACATACAGCGACAGCTCTATTCCCAAGAAGCCGGTGGAATTCACGCCAAAGATATGGCCCGATATTTTGAATCGCAGGGATATCGGACATTCGCATTTCAAGGAGACTGGGCCGATCTCACGGAACACGTTTCCAAAGGTCGGCCGCTCATTGTTTGTCTCGAGCGAAACCGCCGCGGCGTACCGTTGCACTACGTCGTTGTTGCGGGGGTGGATGACATGCAGAATCTAGTGCTTGTCAATGATCCTGCGCAACGAAAGTTGCTTTCGATGTCGCGCGCGGAGTTCGAGCAGGCCTGGCTAGCCACAGGTAATTGGACGCTCTTGGCCGTCCCGGAGGTCGGGCTGGCGAGCAGCGCGTTCCGCGAGGAGAACCTTTCTGGGGCCCGAGAACATTTAACGGCTGCGCTGCGCGTGAATCCGTCGGACTCATATGTGAACGATTTCCTTGGAACCGTTTATTTTTTGCAGAACAATACTGAGGCAGCCCTGAAATATTGGAACCGCGCAGGGAAACCAGCCATCGATAACATCCGAATGGATCCGCCACTTCGTACCGATCCCATCCTTCTAGATCGTGCCTTTACTTTCTCGCGTGGAAGCATTCTGCGGGTGAGTGATTTTGAAGAGACGCAGGCAAGACTTACCGCCCTGCGGGTATTTTCTCGATACCGAATGGAGCTGTCGCCGACGGAAAATGGCCGTTTTGACATGACACTTCGTGCTGCAGAGAAAACCGGCATCAACCCGTGGTCTTGGGCCCGGGGCCTGCCATTCCAGAGCGTCAATCCCGAGTTTTCGAATATCGCGGGCAAAGGAATCAATGTCGGCTCCACCCTTCGATGGGATCGGAATAAACGACGTGCTTTCATTTTTTTTGACACGCCGCTGAAGGGCGACCCCCGCTGGGGATTGCACCTGGACGTCGATGGACGTGATGAAACCTGGACGAGCGGGCCCGCAGATTTCCGGATGCGAAAAATTCAGGCGGCCGCCGAGATTCGCTCGGTACCTAGCGGCCGCTGGAGCTGGACGAGTGGCGCCAGCGTTTCCAGCCGGACCTTTTCGAATGGCTTTTCCGGTGGCGTCGAATTGAAGTACTCCGGTTTGATAGACCGGACATTGATCCGAGACCCGATTAATCAATTAGCCGTTGATTCATCAGTCTCGATCGAGGCCGGAAAGTTGTTTCGTTCGACTCCGATTCATTTTGCAAAGCTGATGACCGCGACCTCTCTACGCTGGAGATCTGTCACCTCGCAGATGCGCATCGGACGCGATGTCGGCGAGCTACCCTTCGACGAACGTTTTACGATAGGGCTCGATCGCGATTCCGATCTTTGGATGCGAGCGCATCCGGCGACGGTTGACGGGCGGAAGAACGCACTGAACACGACCCGTTCGTTCATTCTCACCAACTCCGATTTCCAAAGAGTGCTTTCGAATTGGGGCTGGTTTCGGTTGAGCGGCGGGCCATTCGTGGACGCGGGCAAGTCGTCGATTTCACCCGGCTGGATGGTGGATACAGGTATCGAGTTCCGCCTCACTATACTCAGCTCGTTTGAAATCAATCTTTCGTACGGCAAAAGCCTCACAGACCGCAAACACACATTATTCGTGAGAGAACACGGTCTCTAGTCGCTACATTCAATCGATGTCGGAGTCCAACATTTTATGGGCGAAGAAAAGCAGCACGTTTCGGCAATTGAGCTCTGGGGCTACACGAGCGGGGCTGTGAACCTCGCGGACGAAGATTTCGAACACCTTCTGTTCTGCATCGAGTGCCAGACGCTCGTGAACGAATTCATCGACGTCCTCGAACACCTGCCTCCCGTCAATCCCAGTCACGCCGCGTGACTCGCGCAATCGTGATGTTGTACATTTTTCCCTTTGAACAGGAGGACTATGTCAGAAGTCGCGTGGCGAATGAAGGGTCAGTACATCAAAAACTGTAACTGTATTTCAGCGTGTCCCTGCGATACGACCGGCTTTCCGTATCCGGAAAAGGGCTGTGAAGGAATGGCCGGAATGTACATCAAGGAAGGAAATTTCGGGACGGTTAGTCTCGACGGGCTTTCGTGGATCGTACTGTATTCGTGGCCTGGCGCACTGCACGAGGGAAACGGAACGGTCCAACCCTTCATCGAAAAAAAGGCTTCGGAGGAACAGCGGAATGCTCTTCTGACGATTCTTAGCGGCCAGGGAGGAAACACCTGGTTTGAAGTTCTCGCATCTATCGTGACGACAATACACGAACCCCAATTCGTGCCGATCACGTGGCAATTCGATAAGACGCGACGCAAAGCCCGTGTGAGCGTTCCCGGGTTTCTCGAAACTGAATCGGCGCCTCTAAAGATTCCTGCTACCGATGACGAGCAACAGGTAATCGTGCGAATGCCGAATGGAATGGAATACAAAGAATACGCTGCCGCACAATGCACCATATTAAAAGGAACCGGTCCTATGAAGTTCGACTACACCGGCCGGCATAGCGGCCTCGCGGACGTCGATCATAGCAACAAAGGGCTGCAGGCATAACTGTGCGGACGACGCTCTTCATCGTCGTCATCCTTCTCACAACAGCTGCATGGCTGTTGACCTATTCTACATCCCAAAACATGGGCTCCATGATGCAAATCGGAGTGCCCATGTCTCTGGGCATGGAGGGTTCAGCGAGCCTTGCGAGCTTTGTTGTATTCACAGGAATGTGGGTCGTGATGATGGTCGCTATGATGCTTCCGTCCAGCTATCCCACATTGTTGCTGCATCGAAGAATCTATCGGAAGAGGAATTCGGGTCGACCCGGCGGGACGTTACTGTTCGCAATCGGGTACTTCTTCATCTGGGCTGCAGCCGGCGCGTTTTTCTATACGGCTTACGTTCTGATTGGGGGGCTGAGGCACAGTCTTCCGGGATCGGAGTCCTTTTTGCTCCGCGGATCGGGATTTGCGCTGCTTCTCTCAGGCCTCTACCAATGGAGCCGGCTAAAGGGCTCCTGCTTGAAGCATTGTCAAAGTCCTCTCCATTTCGTGACTGAACACTGGCGCGATGGATGGTTTGGCGCAGTCCAGATGGGAGCAGTTCACGGCATTTACTGTTCCGGTTGCTGTTGGGGGCTCATGATGATTCTCTTCGTTATGGGCGTGATGCATCTAGGCTGGATGGCAGCTATCGGCGCCCTCATCCTGCTGGAGAAACTTGCGCCTTCACGCAAATGGATCCCGCATGCCATCGGGGCGGTGTTTGTGATTGTCGGGGCAGTCGTGATGCTGTTTCCGAAGGTCCTCTCGCGGCTGTCTTCTTACGTCCTTCTGTAGGCGTCGCCTTTATCCGACGTGCTACCGTACCAGCAGCGGAACGCGCGGAAAGACGAATTTCCCAGCTGCGTCATCGACTACGTTTACTTGACATGTATAGAATCCCGGCTTCAATTCTGTCAGCGGCACATCCAGTTCGAAAGCTGTCGCCTTACGCTCCGGCACGTTCACCTGGTCAGCTTCCACGAGAGGCGTCTCATACGATTTAACTGCACCTTTATAAAATGCAACATTCGTCAACACTCGAGCCGCCGCTTTGTCCGTTGCATCCGCTGGTTTCGCCGGGTCGTACACTTCGTAATAGAAGTACAGATGCTGTCCGGATGAAAAAACATGGGTCACGTTCGGAACGATCTCGGCTCCCTCGCGTACCAAGGGGTGATTCTTTTGTTTGGCCGGCTGCTTTTGATTCGATAAAACGACGGAACTGATTTTCAATGGCGCCGCCTTCAAGTCCGGGACGTTCACCCCAGCCTCGAACGATCCCATTCGACCGGTTTGATTCTCGCGCACGACGAACTTGACGGTGTACTTGCCGGGCGGCAAAAGAAAAGCCCCGTCATACTGAACGTTCTTGCGCTGAACTTCTTGGGATGTGTTGACGGCGAGCTTGACCGTATCGCGGATCGTACCGAATGGACGTTTCGCCTCATCGCGCATGACAGCGATGAGATCCAGTGTCGCGCGGTCCTGTTCACTCGCGCGCGTGAAGGGGATTTGGGAGCCCGGAACTACAACAGATACCGGTACGAAATAGCGGTTATCCGCCATTCGGAAATATCCAGTGGACACATAGACTGGGAAATCGGTGGTCGGTACTTCCGATGTTATCTGTTCCTGGAGTTGTTGCTCACGCGATTCCTTTGTCGAATGTTGGAAGTCGGCCTCAGCATAGTAGCCCTTTCGGAACTCGACTTTTGCGTCTTTCAGATCCGGACGGTTCAAACGAACGGTAATTCGCCGGTACCTGCCGTCTTTCTGGCTATTGGAGCTGATGTATCCAAGCAGGTAATAAAACGAGGTGTCCTCATGCACCTTTGTGAACGCGGGCGCGAAATCATTAGTGTCAAGAAAGGCCCGCCCGCCGGTATCCGATGCGAGGGTGACCAGAGTTTCTTGTGACGCAAAATTCGTATCATATTGGCTTAACACGCCACGGCCGGAATAAACGGAAGTTCCGCCGCCACCACCGCCACGGCCGCCTGCTCCCCCAGGACCACCACCACCTGCAGCATTCCCGCCTGGAATGACCGCCTCCAGTCCACGCACGTCAACGGTATAGAAGGACAGATTAGCTCTCGTGGCAGCGTTGATGGCGGCTCGCAGTTGAGTTTGGTTTTCCACGCCCGTTCGCTGCATTCCACCGCTGAAATAAATGACCGACTTCCGCTGCGCAATGCCGCTGAGATCATTCGCAAGAGTGACCAACGCCTGAAGCCGGCGATCGGTATTGAAAATGTTGTATTCCGTCTCATCCGGCGTAAAACCGGCTGCGGCGTCGGATGTGTCGGTTGCATCGGCATTCGGGTCCGGCGTCGCACCGTTCGCGAACCCTTCACCCACGCCACTGCTGAATCCTGCCATGACTGCCTGTAGAGCCTCCTTATCCGCGGTGAAATCTAAATCGACCTTGAGTGAATTCGAGAGCGTTACAACAGATACGAGGTCCGCCGGCGCCATTCGTTCACGTGTGTAATCTAAAGCGGACTTAGCCGCACGCTCGATCTCTTCCGGCTGCATCGAGGTCAAGTCGAAGAAGAGCACGATCAACCGCCGATCTTTGAGTTCGCTCTCATTCGCAGGCTTCGGCTTGGCGGTAGCCGATGCGGCAGGCGTCGGATTCGGAGTCAGGTTGCCGAGCACCTGTGTTGTTGGTGATTCGGCTGTGACGACGGTGTCGGTGTTCTCCACGTCGATTGAAACAATCTCCTGCTTCTTTCCATCTTCGAGAATTGAGAAATCCTGCTGCTTCAGGTCCTTGATAAAATTGTCGGTCTTGTCACGGACCGTTACATTGACGAGGACCACTTCAGTGGACGTCTTGAGCGTGAACTGTCCTTGAGAAGATGAGGGCGAGACGGATGTCGAAGGCGTCTGCGACCCAACGTTCAGCGGCAGCAGGGCGGCAATCACAGAACCGAGCACGAGCTTCTTCATAATGACGTTCTAAAAATTAAATCGCGCCACAATTTGCATTTTCCTCATCGGTCCTACGGACGTGACTCTTCCGAAAGTGGGTGAGTTCACCGCGGTATCGATCGCGAGGAATTGTGGTGTATTGAAGATATTGGATGCCTGGGCTCGAACATCGATCGAGCGGCCATCCGCAAATGGAAACGTCTTGTTCAACGACAAATTGCCGACGATCGTCGGAGGGCGACGGAGCGTGTTCCTTCCAACGTTCCCGAACTGTCCAGGCGGCGGCAGCATAAAGGCGGCGGTATTGAACCATTCAGCGACGCCTGGGTCGGATATGTCAGCGGGCACTCCCGTTGCGCTCGCTCTGAGGCTACCGTTGCTGCCGCGCGCCACATCGGTGAAGCTTCCAAGCACGCGGGCTGTCACCGGATAGCCGGAGGCGATGTTCCAAGATCCGTTGAGTTGCCAGTCGCCAAACACAGTTTTCAAAAATGATTTTTCAGCCAGGAATGGTTTGTTCGTGCCGAACGGCAACTCAAAGTTGTAATCCAGGCTCAAGCGGTGCGTCTGATCGAAGTTCGAGAGGCCTCGTTCCGCGCGCAAATTGAACGCATCCTGCGCGACAGTGCCGGTACCGCCTCCGCCGGAAACAGTGGACGCATTGTCGATTGATTTCGAGAATTGATACGTTCCACCTGCCGAAATCCCTCGCCCCAGCCGTCTTCGTATTCGGATTGCGCCAGAATGCAGTATCGAATTGGCCGCGGATGTCTCCCAATTAAAAGGTTGCACGTCGGCGAGGCGAAGTCCCGTTGCCGTGCGGTTCGGCGCCTGGATAACATCGAGCCGAGTTCCTTTGGTGCCCGTGTAGTCCAGATTGACCTGAAGGCCCATCTTGCGGATATCCCGCTGCACATCCAAATTCCACTGTTGCGCGTATCCGATGCGGTAGTTTGGGTCAATGCCATAGTTGTTCGTAACCGCGCTCGAAGCGAGCGGAAATCCATTCTGCAACGTCAGCAATTCCGCATTCGTGTTTGTTTGCGTGAGCGAGAATGGAGGCTGGTTTGCCAACTGCAAAGCAATGGCTGCGTACGCTGCGCCGTTGTAGGTAATGCCATAGCCTGAACGAAGAACGGTGCGGTTATTGATCCTCCAGGCAATGCCAACACGCGGTGCGAAGTTATTGCGATCCGGTTTCACCAAGCTCCTGGGGAAACTTCCATTGTACGGCCCAACCGCGCCGGGCAACACCGGCACGACCGCGGTGAACCCAGGGGCAACATCCAAATTCACAATCTGATTTCCCGTTTCGATATAGGGTGACGCGTAGTCGTAGCGCAAACCGAGATTGACCGTAAGATTGCCGCGCAACCGCCAATCATCCTGAATGTAAACGTCCCACGAGTTCCCGCGGAAGTTATAAGTGAGATTTCCATACTGCAAAGACGTCGACTGCGGCAGTCCTAGTAAGAAGTCCGCAAAATCGTAGCCCGTGCCTTGCACTGGCACTCCGTCAAGTACGGCAGCGGTGCGAGCGCCGGTGAACGTAAAGGTGCCGCGCGAATTTTGTGTCGAATGCGTGTTCGTTTGTTGTAGGCGGAAGTCGGTTCCCCAACGCACGTTGTGCCGACCGCGGTTCCAGATCAGCCCATCGGAGATTTGAACTGTTTGGTCACGTCGCAGCGACGAGCGGACGTCGTTTAGGCCAGTAAAATTCGTGAACGACAAATTCGGGACACCCCAATCAAACGGATTGCGAGAAACGCCTGCGATCCCGAGAGAGCTTTCGATGTCCTGCTGGAACGCATAGAGATTCGTGGCAGTGATCCGATTCCGGTTGTAGTTCAGACTCAATTGATTCATCAAGCGTCCGATTGGACGCACGTACCCGAGAGTAGCGTTAATGCCTTTTGTATTGTTCGAACCGCCGATCGTTGGAAACGGATTATTCAGTACGCTATTCCCCGAACGAACCTGAAGACCAAAATTGATATTGCTTCCGCGCCCGCCGCGGCCCCCGCCGCCTCCACGGCCTCCGCCAAATCCACCAAAGCCGCCACGCCCGGCCCCACGGCCTCCCTGGCCTTGCTGCTGTACCGGAGTAGCAAGCGTGTGGTTGAGTCTGATATTGACGTCGTTCGAATTGTTAGTTGTAGATGTGACGTAATGAAAGTTCTGGACAATGCCGGGCAGGTTTGGTTTCGGAATGAATTGCAGCAGGCCTACAGCGGACGAATCCATCATCGACTGAGGAAGGACGTTGTTGAGAACAGCTGCATGCGTGACCGGATCGAAGATCTGCACCGGATTTCCAGCATTTATTCCATTGCGAATCATAGATTGCGAGAAATCTCCGGTTCGCTCGAGTAATGTCGGCACCGTCGAAAACACATCGTACGGATTGTGGTTGCGGGTGCCGGTGTATGTAACGGTGTAATTAGTTGTCGTGGACTTTACAAGTTTCGGTATGACCAGTGGTCCCCCGATAGAAGCAGTAAACCGATTCTGCGTGTATTCGGGTTTGCTGCCAGGCTGGCCGGTCAAGGAGTACGGCGCAGCGTCGAGCGCAGAATCCGACAAAGTATAGGAGAGATTTCCGCGCGGTCTCGTGGAGCCAAAGCCACGGCCGCCGCGGCCGAACGCGAAGCCGCGCCCGCCGCCACGTCCGCCGCCACCGCGTTGATTACCCCCACCACGGCCGCCGCCCACAAAACCACCGGGGCCGCCCGGTCCGCTATCCGGACCGCCATTTTGTGCTGCTGCACCAAAACCTTCAGGTCCACCGCGGCCGCCTTGCCCGAATTGTTGATCGATGAATTGCTGAACTTGTTCACGGTCGAAGTTGAAGTTGTTTCCGAAAGTCGATTCTGCGGTGTTCCCCAGGACGGCGACAGATTCCGTCGGCGCATCCTGAGCGAATCCGGGCACCTGAACATCGTTTGGAGTTTGTGCCGTGAGTTCTTCCGATTGATTCTCTTGCGAAGCGTCCGAAGTTTCCGTCTGCCTTGCCTGCAGTGTTTGCGCGCCTCGGCCGCGGAACCCAACCGTTTGTCTTGGTTGGGCAGATGCATTTTGCGTTCGTGACGAAAGCGTGAGATCAAAATCCATGCGCACCGGTGCTGAAGCCTCACTGATCTCCGCGGTCTTCGAAGATGGTGCGAATGCCGCCATAGACGTCTCGACGTTGTAACTTCCAATCGCAGGCAGTCGCAGTTGATACTGCCCATTGAGATCGGTTGATGTCGTGAACTTTTCGCTGGTAGTAGTGTTTGTTGCTGTAACGGTGACGCCGGGAACAGTAGTACCTCCAGATTATACGATGCCTTGAATAGTGCCGGCCGGTGCTGGTCTCTGCGTTTGAGCCAAGACGACGATATTCGCCAGAACCAATGTGAATATTAAACCGAGGCGGTTTATAGAATGCACACCAAGACCTCCGGTAAATAATTACGCAAACCTCCATACATGGTTACACTTACGGATGGAGCGCCTGTAAATACTTGTAAAAGAATCCTCGACCTTAAGCGAATAAATTTACAGTTCATTCATCACATCTCGCGACTACGTCGTTTCAGTTCGTCGTCCTCTACCGAAAAAATAACGATCCTTATGCGAACTTGTCCGGATGTTCGCGCCACTTTCCCTTCCGTTTAAATCGTTCGACACGCACGAAACCGAGAGTGCAGGAGTAAAAAGATGAATGCCAACGCATCAGTTGCTTTGACGAAGACGGAAAGGATGATCTGGATATCCGGCGGTATTTTCACGATGGGTTCTGATCATTATTATCCTGAAGAGTCGCCGTCGCATCGAGTCACTGTCGGCGGCTTTTGGATTGATCAGACGCCTGTGACAAATGCGGAGTTCGCTCGTTTCCTGGAAGCCACCGATTATGTGACGGTGGCGGAAAAGTCCGCAAATCCGGCCGACTATCCTGGAGCGAAGGCGGAGTTGCTGGCGCCCGCATCGGTTGTGTTTGTCAAACCTCGACGAAGAGTGGATATGCGCAACCCTTACAACTGGTGGCGCTACGTGCCTGGAGCCGACTGGCGTCATCCGTTGGGACCAAAGAGTTCGATCGAAGGCCTTGAGAATCATCCCGTCGTTCATGTCGCATATGCGGACGTCGAAGCTTATTGTCTTTGGGCTGGTAAGGAATTACCGACGGAAGCTGAATGGGAATTTGCTGCGAGAGGCGGACTGGACGAAGCGGACTATGCGTGGGGTGACGAGTTGGAGCCCGATGGTGAGATCATGGCGAACACCTGGCAGGGTGAATTCCCAATCGAAAATCTCGTCAAGGACGGGTTTGAATGGACTTCACCGGTTGGATCGTTTCCTCCGAATGGGTATGGACTCTACGACATGATTGGAAATGTCTGGGAGTGGACGTCCGATTGGTATCAGGAGCACCACGAGGCGGACCGGTCTTGCTGCAGCGACGTCAACCCTCAAGGGAGCGAACGTGAACGGAGTTATGATCCTCGGCTGCGTGGTGTCCGGATCCCAAGAAAGGTCATGAAAGGCGGGTCTTATCTTTGCTCGCCGAATTATTGTCAGCGGTATAGGCCCGCTGCGCGAATGGGGCAGCCGATCGACACATCGACGTGTCATCTAGGGTTTCGATGCATTCGGAAAATTAGTGTGTCCAGGTAAATCGCCTTTCCTTCGCCGCAAAGGGGATTTTTCCCTCATCAGGTGAGGGCGCCACCCTTACGTCTTATCCAATCCCAGAAACTAAAGGTGTTTCCGCGACTGGAAGCCCGTATGCATTTTCTGGAATTGGGGTTATTGAATCGAGGCATCGAACAAGGCGGCTGATCGGAAGACTTGAACCGCGTCCGCAAAGGTTCAGATCCGACTCGGCCCCTACCGCAGACGTCTCACAATTCGGTTAACCGGACCGCGGAAGATGAGGTACGGCACGATGGCCAGCATTGCAGCCACTACGACCGTTTGAAGCGGATGTAGCTCGTGCAAGACAAGAAGCTGGTAAATGATGTCCAGAACGGCGGCTAGGACGAAGATCTTGCCTACAGATTTCCAACCATGGCGCAGCATTTCTGAACGCCGCTCCGGATGTGTGAACAGCGCCCAAAAATAAGGGGGCTTGTCGTTACGTGCATCCTTGAATCCGTCGCGCAGAGCAAATAGTGTGGCCATCAGCGGCTGCAGGTAGAATCGCATCGCCAGCGGTCCCGTCGGTCGCGCTGCCAGATCATGCCAAAACTCAGAAACCGAATCGAGCACTGGACGCCTCCGGTTTTACAGCGAGCTTTTGCGGGGCAAAACGTTCTCCGCTAACAGATCTGTCAGAGTCGAGGCTTCAAACGGTTTGGAGATCCAATAGTTTATTTTCAACTCGGCAGCTCGGGCGGCCGGATCGACCGCCGCCGTCAGGAGGACCACAGGAATGGATGTTCCTGCTTTTGCAATGATTGCGCATGCACATTCAGCCGGTTTCATTCCCGGCATGAAGTAATCAAGTAGGACCATTTTTATTCTGCGGTGTTCACGCTCCAGAATGTGCAGTCCTTCAATGCAATCGCTCGCCTGAAGGACCGAGACCCCACACACTTGTCCGATAGTTTCAATCAGAGTGCGGAGATCCGGATCATCGTCGATGATTAGAACAGAGTCGCGGAGGGGCCTGCCGTTCATGCCGATAACTCCATCAGGAATGCCGGCTGTTCTCCGAACACTTCATGCACAACCGGTAAATCTGTCTGACATCCATGGTCAAGCTCGCGGAGTGATTCAGGCAAATGGTACGCAAATCGTGCAGGCCCTCTCATAGGTGAAGTCCGGAGCTTGCGCGGCCTCCACCGGATACCGTATACGTGCGACGAAAAGGACGCATCCATGCCGGAGGCCATAATCGAAGCATAGGGAGCGGGATTCGTTACGCTGCATCCGGACAACTTCGGATATTGAAGACGAAGTTTACCGGATGCCTTTCACCCGACGCGCCGTGTATCAGGATTCCGAGCTGGGAGGAAAATGCTTGAATGCATCCGAGACTATCTTCTGGACTTTCTTCTCCTTCTGCACGTCAATCAGGCTTGAGCCGGTCTTCGTCGAGATAGCACGCCAGACCAGACACTTTGTTTTTCGCGTCCACCATATCGATGATGATGGTGCCCTCAACGTACGGTGTCACCGTGACGTTCGGGCCCCAACCCCAGCCGTATCCCCAACCAGCGGCCGGCCAGTAGTTGACGTCTTGGATAGTCCTGGCACTAACATGAGTGACTAGGTAAATATCCGGATTGTGAACGTCCCTGCGAAGTCCCTTCTCTGCAAGTTTCTCGTTCACGGCTCCCTGAATCCTCGAGAGAACCAGAGAGTTTGTAACGACGCTACTCTGTGAAGGCTCCTAATGACGTGAATTCGATGATCGCGTCTCGTCGACGGGTTTCCGTCCCTCACTTACAACTCGCCTGCGACTGATCCAGATTGGTTGCGTCCAAATTTAATAAGGAATTCCAGCAAAACAAGATAGTGGGAGAAATTGGATATGGACAGAGGATATTCACGACTACAGTGGACTGCCAGAGTAGGTCTAGTATTGCTTGCAGTTTTCAGCATATCCACTATGGGGATGGCGAGACAGGACATACTCGACAAAACAAAAGACGTCGTCATCGATAAACCAGTCGAGGGAGTGCAGAACGTTTTTGATGATGACAACAACAATACCTATCGCAGCGATAGTCAGTACAATTCATGCGGACAATATACATGTCCGAGTAAGGAGGCTCGGGAAAAGCCGACATGCCCGAGCGAGGAGAAAGCCAGCGAATGTCCAGCAATGTGCGAGTCACAGGGGACTCCCGACAATCCATTACAGGTAACCATCGACGACCTACGGCACCACGGCGAATGCTATTACGGCAAGACTGTAACAACCGAGGGAAAGATCGATGACATATATTCGGATAACGCATTCACAATCAAGGGTCACGGCCACGAGGTGCTTGTGCTCAGTGATTCGGGAATGTGTGATTCCGTCGTTCCGTTGAAGGGCGAGGTCAAGGAAGGAAAACCCGTCCGAGTTACTGCCGTTGTGGAGCCCTATGACGAGTCGAAATTGTGCGCAGCCGGCCTCCAAGGGCTCGAGAAACACCTTGCAAAAAGCCCTATGCTGGTGATCAAAAAGACAGAAACGGCCAAAGTGGAGGAGCCGATAATCGAGACACCACCTCCGCCGGCACCTATGCCACAAGCTGAAGCGGCACCGCCACCGGCACCAGCACCACCAGAAACGGCGGTAGTTATAGAAGAGAAGGCTTTGCCGAAGACGGCCAGTGACATTCCATTACTACCTATCGGCGGCCTCTTTGCTCTTGGCGCCGCGTTTACCATCCGTCGTTTTAGGAGTGAGTAACATTGAGGTGCGAACCGTCGTCCTGAAGGAGGGCGGTTCGCCCGACTGTTCCCACACGTCAAGTGAAGTTAGTGTCCACGAAACAGCTTACCGATCGTACGACCAACATGGTCGAATTCCTGCGCTACACTAAACCGGATGAGTGACCTGACGCTCTGATCGGTCAAACCCCACCCGACGGATACTCGAAGCGTGGTCTCGCTCGGTAAATTCCACCTGAGCAATGGAGCAAGGTATTGAGATGTGTTTCGTAATGTGAACTTACCCCATTCGCCCATTCCGCCGTACAATTCAGCTCCGGCCGTCAAGCTTTCCAGACAGAAGGCGCATTGCAGGCCGCTGTATGTCGACTTCAATGGTCGGCTTACGCCAACGGCGTAACCAAATTCCCATGGGCCTCCATGCACATTCTTGACACCAATGAAATTTTCCGACACGTTCCAGGCTTTAATCTGGCTCGAGAGAATGAACTTGGTTTCAAACTCATGCTCGGCCTCCTGACGAGCTACGTCGTTCGGGACCCTGAGGTCCTCTTTTGAATCAAATCCGACGATTTCCTTGAGGATCTTGTCTGCGCCGTTCAGGTGTTCATACTCTACATACAGAACCGGGTTAACGGCGTGCTCGCCCGTTGAGAGCCGAAAACGATTTTCAAACCGTACGCCTGTAAACACGCTGCCCTCATGGCGCGTATGCTGCGCGTCCAGGTAGAATTCGGTTGTCCACCAGTTCGTCGCTCCGTATTCGAACTCTGTCCAGTTTCCCCAGAACGTGTTGATGGTTTTGTCCCTGCCCACGACCGTAGCGTTGGCGATCTCTAAGGCGTCCCGTTCCTCCATATAGTGGTCATACGTGACAAAGTAGGGGCGTTCGTGCTCTTGTTGGGCCAGAGCTGCCGCAGGAAAGAATCCTAAGACCGTAACGCAGGTGATCACGATGTGAGTTTTCATGATTTTGTACGAAGTCGTTCGGCGTTAGTCCTTCATCGCTGTAGCAAGACATTCACCAACTCCGCGCCCACCAGAGTGTGGCTTCAAGGATGTCGGTATTTTTACGGTGATGCTTCTTATGCTTTGATGATGTGTTCGCGGACGGCGTATCGGACCAGCTCGGCAATGGAGCTAAAGCCAAGTTTTCGCATGATTGTCGCGCGGTGAGTCTCAACAGTCTTGACGCTGATTCCGAGTGCGTGGGCGGCTTCTTTGTTGGATTTTCCAGTAGCGAGCAATTGAACGATTTCACACTCGCGGTACGTCAGTGGGCAGTTTTCGTCCGTTCCTCCATGCGACTTCAGGAAGCTATTGAGTAGGCTTTCGGAGGCTCTTCCCGCAAAGAAGGGTTTGTTTTCTAAAACGGCGTTGATCGCTTCGATGAGCCTTCTTCCACCTTCCGATTTCAGAATGAATGCACGCGCGCCGGCGACTAGGACTTCACGGATGAGATATTCGGCATCGTGCATCGTGAAGATCAGGACCTCGATGTCTGGATTGTCTCTTTTCATCTGCCGGGTGGCTTCCAATCCGTCCATTTCCGCCATTTCCAAATCCACGACAGCAATGCGAGGACGAACCTGTGCAGCCAACTTCACGGCTTCTCGTCCGGTGGATGCTTCGGCGCACACGTGCCACCCTTCATGAGCTTCCAACATCGTGCGCAGGCCCTTGCGGACGACATCGTGATCGTCGGCTAACAGGACGCTAACTGACTGAGGCTTGTTTAGAGCGGATAACTGTTTCATGGCTATGACTTATTTGAGGAATAGGTACATGAATCGAGAGAAGAACTCCGTCATCTCCCGACCGGATGTGTAAATGCCCGCCCCATCGGCGAACCCGCTCTCGCATGCTCGGCAGCCCGACACCGAATCTGGACCCATTTTCGGAGTCGACGTTTCTGTCGGGCAACCCTCGGCCGTTATCTCTGATCTGCAATACAAACTGATCTGACCGTTTTTTGATCTGAACGCTTGCCGTGCGGCTTCCAGAGTGGCGGACGATGTTTGATAATCCCTCCTGTACGATACGAAAGATGTCAGTTTCCATCTCCAGCGGCAGTCTACCTAAATCTGGTGATGCGTCGAGACTGATGTCCATGCCCGTCCGTTCTCCGAACTTCTGAATGTACCAGTCAAGTGACGGCATGACGCCGTGTCGATCCAAAGCAGGTGGATGCAGGGTATAGGAGAGTGTACGCACTTCCTGCAAACTCTGTTCACACAGATTCTGACACTCATTCAAGATTTCCATTCCAGAAGGCGCTAAGTCGGTCATCTGCTGCCGCAAGGTCTCGAGATTGATCGTGATGGCGAAAAGGTTTTGTGCTGTTACGTCGTGGAGTTCGCCGGCAATTCTCCGCCGTTCTTCGTCCTGCAGACTCAGAAGCCGCGAAGAGAGTTGCTGCAGTTGCTGTTCAGCATGTTTCTTTTCGGTCAGGTCCCGGACGATGGACAGCAATCTGTCATCGCCGCATTTGACGATTCGAGTTTCGAAAAATTTCGTCTCGCCGTGCATCACCAACGTGTATTCCACGGTTTCCGGTTCGTCCGACGACAGCACCTTTCGGAAGCTGTCCGCAAACAGTTCCGCGAGTTCCGGCGGCATGACCTGTCGCATATTCTTTCCGAGAAATTGCTCGGGCGGAGCATACAGACCGCTGGGATCTTTAGCGTACCAGTCCAGGTAAGTGCCGTTTTCATCCAACAAAAACATCTTGTCGGGCAGCGCCGTGAGGATCGCGGTATTCTTCGCTTCGGATTCTTTCAATGCGGCGGCTGCTTTTTCGTGTTCTTTCTTCAGCCTTCGATACCGCGAGCACCCAGCAAGGAAAACCGCGATGATGATGGCCTGTGCTGCGCCAAGCGCGACGGCAAGCATCGTCGTTCCTCCGGTCCCGTTGAAATACGACAGTCCAGAAAACATTGGCGACGGAACCGCTATCCTAACACCTGGCGTGAATAACTTAGAATAGGAATCCAGCATAAAAGGTTTAGTACTTACCGGGAGCCATACCCATCGCGGCTTGCTCGCTGCGGACGAAATACTTTCCATCGCGACTGACCTTTGATACGACAATCTTCTCGATGAGATCCGGTTCATAGGGCTTCTGCACCGTCAAATGGCAGGACAGCCACGGCGCAACCTTTCTGGCGAAGATTGGATCCGCGCAGGTGATCACGAATGCCCTATCCGGAAAGCGGTCAATGAGTCGGAGGAAAACCGCAGCTGAATGTTGATAAGGAGGAGCTAGATCAAAGACCACGACACTCGGGCCGCGAGAGGCAATCAGTTCCTCCATTTTCTGCGGTCCATCGGATGGTTCCATGCCACAGCATTGCAGGTTCTGCTGCAACAGAACGAATGAGACCCATTGAATAACGTCACGGTTCCAAAGAATTAATGCAACGTCTATTTGTACGCTCATGGCGGTCGATAGTGCCCCGCGCGCCGATAAACATCCATAAGGAGAATTTCGGATAATCCAAAGTAAATCTACCTCTTACGGTAGAAGTTCTTGAGTCCGGGCAGGAAGGATACCGATCAGTGCGGCAACAACGAATCAGCCGGCACTACACCAGTTTGATGCGAACGGCGTATCGAATAAGCTCGGCAGTTGTCTGGATGCCGAGCTGCCGCATGATTTCATATTTGTGCGATTCTGTGGTTCGTGTGGAGATTCCGAGCTGGCTTGCAACTTCCTTCATTGTCTTGCCTTCAGCAAGTAACTGCAAGACTTCACGTTGCCGTAGCGTAAGAGTGGTGGTTTCGCCGCCGGTCTGTTGAGGTCCTGCGGTAAGTAGAGTCGAAATGAGGTCGCCTGCAAGCAGGGGCGTGATGTACGTGGAGCCTTTGGCGACGCAATGTATCGCCTTCACCAATTCGTCGGCGCTGCAAACTTTCAGGACATAACCCAACGCGCCGGCCCGAAATGCTTCTTCGACGAGGGGCAGGTCAGAATGCATACTGAGGAAGAGAAGTTTCGAGAAACTCGCTTCCTTTCGAAGGATCCGGGCGGCATCGATGCCGTTCAGGTCCGGCATGGAAATATCGGTGACGATGACGTCCGGCCGGTCCTGCTTCGCCATTGCGATCAAGGTGCGGCCGTCTCGCGCAATCCCGACTATGTCGAACTGATTCGCTAAAAAATTAACCAAAGCGTCGATCAGTACGGTATGGTCGTCAGCTAAAAGAATGCGAGTCCGATTCATATTTTTCCCCATCCCTTATGACACGCCAAAGATCGCTCAAAATACACGTGAAGGGAAATCGGGTAAATTATGTATATAGCTATAGGGTTACCGTGTAGGGCACACTAGGTTTATGAGTCGGCACTTTCATCGATCTCCACTCAGGATATTGTTGGCCGATGACCATGAACTTCTGCGAAAGGGCGTCCGTACACTGATCGCAGAGCACAGAGGATGGTCCGTCTGTGGCGAGGCGGCCAACGGCCGGCACGCAGTGAAATTGGCGTTGGCGACAAAGCCTGACGTCGTCGTCCTCGATATCGAAATGCCCGAACTGAACGGTATGGAAGCCGCCCGAAGCATAAAGCTGTCATTGCCGCAGACCGAGATCCTAATCTACACCATGTACGACACGGAACATATTATACGCAAGGTTCTGCAAGCCGGCGTTCGAGGATACGTTCTGAAGTCCGAGGAACCGCAGAAACTTGTCGACGCTATTGAGGCTCTTGGGAAACATACGCCATATTTCGGCGGCGCGGTATCTCGCGCTCTCCTCCATGACCTATTGAAATCAAAGGGCGAGTCGGATGAGCCTTCCTTATTGACGGCCCGCGAACTTCAAATCGTACGACTGCTCGCTGATGGAAAATCCAATCGCGATATCGCCTCGCAATTTCGGAAAAGCGTTAAGACCGTTGAGACACACCGAGCCTCCATAATGCGTAAACTCGGCATCAACTCCATTACGGAACTGGTCCGCTACGCGATCCGTAACAAACTCATACAACCTTAATCCACGATTTCTTGTGCGAGAGCGGGATCGTAACGCGAATTTCCGTACCCGCGCCGGGCCCGCTTCGTATGTCCAATTGTCCTCGTATGCAAAGGACCCTTTCTTTCATACTGATCAGGCCGAGTCCTGCATTGGGGTTGGTTTCCGAGGGAACAAACCCGCGACCAGTGTCCGATACCTTCAACCGGACCTCGCGGGGCGTCCGCTCAAGGACTACACTGACGCTCGGAGCGTCTGCGTGTTTCGCAATGTTGTGCAGGCACTCTTGTGAAACACGAAAAATGCAAAGTCCGACTTCGTCGGGAAGCGATGGCAAATCTGCCGGAACCACAACATCTATTTGAATACCTTGCGTTCTTTCGAACTCTTCACACAGGGCTTTCAGAGCAGCGCAAATTCCTGCGTGCTTCAATAGCGGAGGATGAAGGCAGTGTGAAAGATTGCGTAAAGCGTTTGAGAGATCGGTGATGTTATCGATAATTTGGTTCAAAGCGTCCATTCGCGGACCCGAGTGCCGCGTCCGTTGATTCATAATGCGGCGAACGGAGAAGGACAGCAGGGCGATCCGGTTCCCGAGGTCATCGTGTATCTCGCGCGCGATTCTCTCGCGTTCTTCTTCTTGTGCATTGATGAGGCATCTTGCGAACTTCTGCAGCCTCTTTAGGCTTTTCTCCTTTGAAAGCCGCAGTTCGGTGATATCTGTATGAGCAATAACGAACCGGGGCCCTTCACAACGTATTGGCGTCACTCCCATGCGGAAATAGCGTAGGCCTGATCTTAATTCACACGAGTAATCCATTGTGAAGGACTGCAGTTTTCCTTTAAGGACCGAGCGTATTCCGCCGAAAGCTTCTCGAGCATCCGGACAGGAAGAACTCGCCTGGCGGCATACGTCCAGATAATTCACTCCGATTCCGACGCGGTCCAATGCCACGCCGGTCTGTTCGGCAAGAGCCAGCCACTTGTTGTTGACCCCAACGATATATCCGTCCGGATCAATCAATGCGATTCGATCGTCCGAGTCGGAGGCATAAGCGGGGATTTCCGGAATCATCACTGGACGAGTGATTGCGATGGTCATACTGAGGTTTCCCTTTCTGACGTTGCGCAGGTGTCAATGAACACGGCGTATCGAGCCATGCGCTGAAATTTGATCAGTTGTTGTTGCTGCGTCAGACGTGTCCTTCGTCCGGATAATCTGTCGAACACGATCTAGTTGTTTTTTTTGGGCGCTTAGTATACGGCAATTTTCAAACGTCGCCAATCCGTAGAATTTCCGCCTACAGATCCGCTGGCTTTTTGCCGAAGTTGGGGCTGGTGGTCGCCCTTCGAGGTGCCCACAGTACGACGGGAGAGGAGGAAGTAAGGACATCGACAGTATCCCGTCGATTGGAGGTAAGGGCGACCACAAGTTGTGATCGACATCTTCAGGGAAAGTGCTCGAACATTCTGTCACGGTCCTTTCGCGTCCGTTGTGCCGATTTGCCAAGCATGCGATTGTCCGTCATTCGTGGTTACTGAAAAACCAGTAAACTGGCGCGGACGTGCGCGTAGTTTTACGTATTCAGGTGACTAATTTCAGACGTACTGCATGTCGCAGGAGCTCCGCACTGTGCTGCACGCGTAGAATCCGCATCATGCGGTATTTGTGCCACTCGACTGTTCGCGTCGACAGGTTCATGATCGAGCCGATCTCCTTGGTTGTTTTTCCTTCAGCAAATAGCTGCAGGATTTCGCGTTGCCTTTGCGTGAGCTGGTCGTATTCCGATGAAAGCGTCGTTTGGTTTCTCATTACCTCGAGCACATCGTTTGCGATGGACGGTGAAAGGTACATGTGGTTTTCCAGTACCGTCTCGATGGCAACGGTCAGTTCTTCATAGCTGCACTCCTTGGTCACAAATGCGGAGCCGCCGCACTTGAAACATTCACGAGCAAGATCAGGGTCGGCATGCATGCTCAAAAATACGATCTTTGGCGGCCGCGCATCCTTCCGAATCGTGCGAACGGCCTCTAGACCGTTTAAGAGCGGCATCGTGATGTCCGTCACAATTACGTCTGGGTGCAGCATTCGTGAGAATTCTCGAAGTGCTCTCCCATTCTCGACCAGTCCGACCACCTCGTATCTGGAACTCAGTAACTTTGCGAGCGTCTCAATAAAGACGCTATGGTCGTCCGCTAACAACACCCGATGCAGAGTCGTGCCTTCTCGCGTTGACATGTGTCCATATACATCACGGGCGTTGCGCGTGGCGCAATGTGGCGTATTCCGTAAGCATTCCGAAAATTTACCAGCTACCTCACGCACTTGTCCGGATACCGGACACACCCAGCTTTCATTACAGTGTGCGCATGAAGCGGCGACCAAACGCGCAAGCCTGGGCACGCGAGGAAATTCAGAAAGTGGCCGAGGAAGGTTACATCTATGGATATCCCCTCGTTCTTATGGATCTGATGCGCCGACTGCACACTGCCGTGCCATTCCCAACAGCCGAAGGGGCGCCGCTGAATCAATTCTCACACAGCAGATTTCTTCCCGACCCTCACACGAAGGAGACACCCCGGCCGCATGCGGATAGCCTTCGATCCACAGCATGGCTGGACGTTTCCTCGCAGCCCATCATTCTGAGGATTCCGCCGATGGATCGGTACTATCTGCTCTCCATCTTCAGCGCATGGGGTGATCTGTTTGACACAATGAGTCCTCGGACTACTGGCATGGGAGGGACGTGCGTGGCCTTCGCAGGTCCCAGCTGGCATGGCAGGTTGCCGGATGGTATCAAGCGGCTGGGGGCGACGACCGAGACGCTTTGGATCAACGGCCGTATTCAAGCTGCCGGCGTTGAAGATCTTCAGATCGTTCATGCCAAGCAGGACCAATTTCAGCTGACACCGTTGAGCGAATGGGGTCAACCTGCTTCGACACATCCCTCTCCGTTCCCTCCAGACCTGGACAGGCGGATGACGCCGGAAGAACAAGTCGAAAATTTGAGTGCGCCGGCGTTTTATACCCGCCTCTCGCGGTTGATCCGAAAGATTCCCCCGCAGGCGCGCGACGCCCCGATGATGCGGCGACTGTCGCAGATCGGATTCGTCCCATCGGAAGAGTTTGCCTTCGAAACGCTGTCCTCCGCCACTGTGCAGGCAATGCACGACGCGGCGCTTGAAGCGCAGCGGACCATTGCACGCGCCGCACAGGTACCTGCAATGAAGATCAATAATTGGTCGTTGCCCCTACATCCTCGTCGTTTTGAAACGAATTACCTGAGCCGGGCCGTTACCGCACGGAATGCGTTCTGGAATTCTCTCGCCGAGGACGTCATCGTCTATGAAACGGCACAAGACCGGGCGGGAGAGTCGCTCAAGGGCACGAACCAATACGTAATTCATTTTGATCAGGAACATGTTCCTCCAGTTAACGCTTTCTGGTCGATCACCGTATACGATTCCAGGCGATTACTGCCTGCTAACGCCATCCACCGCCATGTTCTCGGTGATCGCGATCGACTCAGACTCAATCCCGACAATTCGCTTTCGATTTACATTCAGCACGAATGGCCGGGTACCGCGAACGACTCCAATTGGCTTCCCGCACCCAAGGCTGGGTTTGATCTCATTCTCCAGTTGTATTGGCCGAAGAGCGAAGTTCTGAACGGCATCTGGCGGCCGCCTGCTCTAATGCGTATTCGCTGAGGTAAGCTATGGCAAGTCTACGAAACGGTTCGCCTGAGCCGAACGGAAAAGTCGCAAGTTATCCCGTTGAACGTTTTGTTACAGATTTTAGCCGCTTGATCACAGACGTCAATCGGTTGATGACGGACCTTAGCAATGTCAGCGACAGGCAGAACAGCCACAGGAAAACAAAGCGCGAACGTCAGAAACCGGTACTCGATGACACGATTTCAAGTCTGCGGGAACACGCGCGATCTTTCGTCACGTCCGCAATGCGCTTTCACGCACTCTACGAACGAGTCCCGGTGCCATACATGGAGCTCGACGCAAAAGCCCGAATCCTGCGGACAAACACCGAATGTCGCGTGTTGCTCGACGCGGTAGGGAAACCCGTGTTGGGGAAGGCTCTGTTTGACTTCGTCTCAGAGTCGGACGCTCAACGACTTCGAGAACACCTGGCCATTTGCCGACATACGGACAAGCCGTGCGCTCTCCCAACCTCGATCATGCACAAAGGAGAAAGGCTGCCGATCGAATTCCGCATTCGTCGCCACGCGGCCGGCAGCCAGATCGGCTATGTAGCAGTGGTGCTTCAAAGCCCGCATTCCTTGCGCAGCATTGCCATTCGCGGCGAGATCCGAAAAGACCACGCAACATTGTTTCATCAATTCGTGATCGAACTTAGCAATGCGCAAGCATTCATGTCTGTCGTGGAAACCATTGGGAGCTACTGCAGTCGTGCGTTCGCCAGCCCCGCCGGCATGATCTTCGTTGAACGTGATGGCCAACTCCGGCTGGTTTCACAATGGAGATCGAAATACGTCTCGAAGAGATATTTCTCGGAGGAACGAATCAGGAACGGGCCTGTCACGCTTGCGTTCCGAAAAGGCGCCTCCATCTTTTGGTCGCAAACGAAATCAAACAGCGATGTTTCGCGTTATTTGCGTCGCCTTTTTCCCGGGACCCGGGGTCGCAGTCTGGCGTTCCTTCCCATCAGCACGTCGGCAGGACAACCTGCTGGGGTCCTCGCGATGGTCCTCCTCCATGAGGGTGAGTTGGCAACCGATATTCGCGGGGACATGGCCCGGTTGGGGCAGATCGTATCCGGTTCAATTATTCGGGCGCGTGCCTACGACGACGCCATGGCTGCGCGTCTTGCGGCTGAAAACGCCAATCAACGGCAGGCAGAGTTTCTTTCCGTGATTTCTCACGAACTCAGGAATCCAATGACGCCCATTCTGAACTGGGCTGTCGCTCTAAGCAGTGGAAGTCTGCCGGCCGACAAGCAAACCTTTGCCACTGAAGCAATCATCCGAAATGTAAGAGCTCTCAATTATCTGATCGATGATCTTTTTGATGTCGCGCGCATATCGTCCGGAAAGCTGCGGCTGGACTTGGCGGAAATACGCATACAGGAGGTCGCGCGCGAAGCGTTGACGGCCACTCAACAGATGGCGGAAAGCAAGAAGCTGCGTATCACCACGGATATTTCGGAAGGTATACCGCGATTCCTTGCAGATCCTCGCCGCGTTCGTCAGGTATTAGTAAATCTGTTGAACAATGCTGTGAAGTTTACTCCGGGAGGCGGATCCATTACGTTGAAGGTGACGAAGCGCCGCGGTGCCGTCGAGTGCACCGTCGCGGACACTGGTAAGGGTATCGACTCTGAATTCCTGCCTTTTGTATTCGATCGATTCCGGCAGGAGAATCGTTCCCCAAAAACGAAAGCTGCGGGTCTGGGCCTCGGGTTGTCCATCGTGCGCGAAATCGTCGAACTCCACGGAGGAAGTATCAAGGCGCACAGCCGAGGTGCAGATCAGGGCGCAACCTTCATAGTCCGCCTGCCCCTGCGAAGACATCGTGTTTGACAGGACAGGGGGGCAGCCCCCACGTCCCCAGCCGATCAAGCAACTTTCGTCCCGCCTGCAACACCTCACGCTGGATCGCCGGCGGCTTCCAGGTGCCATCCAAAATTTCTTTCTTAGGGGAGTACAGCCGCATAAAGAGATTAAAGTTGCCGTTTGGTGCGGGCAGCCAATTCGACTCCTTATCTGCGCCTGGCGATTGTTGCCGGACATACAAAGTTAAAGATCCGTCAGCATCAAACTTCAGTTTGTCCTGGTCGCCAATCGCGTAACGATTAATTGGGTTCTGAACGAAGAACTGTTTGGGGTCGTACAGCGCGATCGACCAGAATGCTTCTACAGGCGGGAGCTGACCGTTTGCGAACCGTATGACATAGCGGTTTGTGCCCATGAGAGGCTGACCGTCGGCATCCTTCGTTGCGCGAGGATAGACTGCGTCTTCGGGTAAATTCGCGCCAAGTTCAATCAGCGCCACAATCGCGCGAAAGAGGTAGTTGGTTCCATAACGTCCCACGTTCGTCATGACATCCCAACCATTAATTTGTTTACCCTGCGGTTTTGCAGCTTCTCTGGTAATTCTGGCCTGACCGGCAACGATTCCTCGACCGAGCGCTTCAGC
>DATFXZ010000008.1:0-5132 GCA_035315305.1 Terriglobia bacterium
GATCCTGCTGGATATCTCAAAGGAGCTGGTACAAGCTGCATTGAAAGGACTCGAGAAGAGTTCACCGGCTGCACTATTCGTCCCGGACAACATTCGCCAAATCGACATCGGCACTTTCGAAAATGACTTGGTGCGCATCAAGGAAGCCGATTGGATCGTTGAGGCTATTGTCGAAGACCCCCAGATCAAGCGGAACCTTCTGGAAAAGGTCGATGCCACGAGAAGGCCGGGAACCCTGATCACAACGAATACGTCCGGTCTGTCCGTGACGTCCCTCGCTGATGGCCGAAGCGAAGATTTCCGGAAACACTGGTTCGGCACGCATTTCTTCAATCCGCCGCGTTACATGAAGCTGCTTGAAATCATCCCGACACCGGACACCGATCCAAGTGCGCTGGCTGACTTTGAACAGTTTGCAGAAATAATTCTCGGCAAAGGTGTCGTACGCGCGAAGGATACTCCGAACTTCATTGCAAATCGCATTGGGCTCTTTGGCGCGCTGAAAACGATTCAGTTAATGCAGCAGCACGGCTTCACGTTTGAGGAAGTGGATCGATTGACTGGCCCGCTGATCGGCCATCCCAAGACAGCGACGTTTCGGACGATCGACTTGGTGGGTATCGATGTGTTTGTCCATGTCGCAGATAACATCTACACCAATGCCCTGAATGACCACGACCGCGAGATCTTCCGAGTGCCGGACTTCATGCGTTCGATGCTGAATCGGAAAATGCTCGGCGCAAAAACAGGACGCGGTTTCTATAAGAAGGAAGGCGAACAAATCCTCACGCTCGATCTTCAAACCATGGACTACCGGCCGCAGCGCAAGCCGAGTTTCCCTGCGCTCGAGATGGTATCCGGCATCGACAGTCTTCCTGAGCGTCTAAAGGCGCTCTTCAAGACACGCGATCCCGCGGCTACATTCGTATCGGAACTCCTGACGTCCATTTCTCATTATGCGGCGGCTCGCATCCCCGAAATCTCCGATGATCCCGAAGCCGTAGACCGCGCAATGCGTTGGGGTTTTGCGTGGGAGATGGGACCATTTGAGCTGACAAAAGCCTTGAAAGGCGAATCCGTAACGCCGGCCTCATTTCTCAAAAGGCAGGGAGTGATTCGAGAAAACGCCGGTGCATCGCTTCGCGATCTGGGTGATGGCGTCGCTTGCCTCGAGTTCCACTCGAAGATGAACACGCTCGGCAACGACATCATTTCCCTACTCTTTAGTTCGCTTGATGAGGTGAATGCGAATTTCGAAGGCCTGATCATCGGAAACGATGGGCAGAACTTTTCTGCCGGAGCGAACTTGATGCTATTGATGATGGAGGCCGTCGAAGGAAATTGGGACGAAATTGATTATATGGTCCGAACGTTCCAACGCGCGACCCATGCAATTCGGTTCAACATCAAACCTGTCGTGACGGCGCCATTTGCGCTGACACTTGGCGGAGGATGCGAGATCGCCATGGCGGGCGCGCGCGCGCAGGCATCGGCGGAAACGTACATGGGACTTGTGGAAGTGGGCGCCGGTCTCATTCCCGCCGGCGGCGGCACAACAGAAATGCTAAGGCGGGCGTCCACCGGCGGCGGACCTCCGCGTGTGCGGGAAGTATTTGAAAACATCGGTTTCGCAAAGGTATCAACGAGTGCGGAAGATGCACGGCGGCTGCTTTATTTGAGACCCGAAGATGGAATCACAATGAACCCAGACCGAGTGATCCATGACGCAAAAGCCGTTGTGCGGGCACTCGCGGCAACGGGCTACCGTCCGCCTGCTCCCGCCGATTTGACGGTGTTCGGTGCGCCTCTGGCCGCCGAATTAAATCTGGGTGTGCACTTGATGCGGCAGGCCGGTCATATTACCGATTATGAAGCGCACATCGCCCGCAAACTCGCGCATGTACTCTGCGGCGGAGACGTAACGCGCCAGTCGAGAGCGCCGGAACAGTATTTTCTGGATCTCGAGCGGGAGGCGTTTAAGTCGCTGTGTGGTGAACAGAAGACCCTCGCGCGAATGGAGAATTTGTTGAAAAAAGGAAATGTGCTGAGGAACTGATATCGATAAATAATCGGAGAATTCCGGCTTAAAGACTATGGCAGCAGTAATCGTATCCGCAGTCCGAACAGCAGTGGGCAAGGCTCCTAAAGGCGCCCTGTCCGCGACGCGTCCCGACGACATGGCGGCCGCAGCAATGCAGGCGGCAATCCAGAGAGTGCCCGGCTTACGCGCTGAAGATATCGACGACATCTACATCGGTTGTGCCATGCCCGAAGCAGAACAGGGCATGAACGTGGCGCGTGTGGCGGCATTCCGAGCCGGTATTCCCTACTCGGTTCCCGCGATGACACTCAATCGCTTTTGCTCCTCTGGCCTGCAGTCGATCGCGTTTGCCGCCGAGCGGATTGGGTCGGGCGCAGCGCAGTGCATCGTCGCGGGTGGGACAGAATCGATGAGCATGATTCCGATGGGAGGCCACAAGATCGCACCGAATCCGGCGCTGATTGAAACCAATCCCGATACGTATCTCAGCATGGGCCTCACCGCCGAAAACCTTGCTAAGGAATTCCGCATTGGCCGTGACGAGCAGGACGCATTCGCATTCGAAAGTCATCGCCGTGCGCTCCAGGCGATCGAAGCCGGTCGCTTTCGGGACGAAATCGTCCGACTTCCTGTGCAAGAGATCGCCATCCAGCGCGGCCAGCGCGTCGTTCGTGAATTTAGTTTCGATACGGATGAAGGTCCGCGGCGCGACACATCCATCGAGGCGCTTGCGAAGTTAAAACCGTCGTTCAAAGCCGGAGGAACTGTGACGGCCGGTAACGCGTCACAGATGAGTGACGGCGCAGCGGCCGTAGTGGTGATGTCCGAAGAAAAGGCGCAATCATTGGGTATCCGACCCATCGCTCGGTTTCTCGCATATGCGACGGCAGGAGTGCCGCCTGAAGTGATGGGCATTGGTCCGGTTGAAGCAATTCCCAAAGCACTCAAGCAGGCCGGATTAAAATTGGAGAGTATCGATCTCATCGAATTAAATGAAGCGTTCGCGGTTCAGGCTTTGGCTGTCATTCGCGAACTTGGTTTGGACACATCGAAATTGAACGTGAATGGCGGGGCCATTGCTCTAGGTCATCCGCTTGGCTGCACGGGTTCCAAACTGACGGCCACCCTGCTCTATGAAATGCAACGGCGCGGCGCCCGTTACGGCATGGTCACCATGTGCGTCGGTGGTGGGATGGGCGCCGCGGGTATTTTTGAAAGAGTGTCAAAATGACAAAACAATTAAACACGTTGAAAAAAGGCGGGAGTTTTCTCATCGAGGAAAGCACCGCGGAAAACGTTTTCACACCTGAAGATTTTTCCGAAGAGCAGACGATGATTCGCGAGATGACCGAGCAGTTCGTCGAGGACGAAGTGCTGCCGCAGGTTGAAAAGATCGAACATAAAGACTGGGACGTTACGATCAAGCTGCTAAAGCGCTGCGGCGAACTCGGTCTGCTGGGCATCGAAGTACCCGAGAAATACGGCGGTGAAAATCTCGACAAAGTATCGGCCATGATTGTTGCCGAGAAGATGGCAAGGGTGGCTTCTTTCGCCGTCTCGTACGGCGGGCACAGCGGGATCGGCACACTGCCGATCGTGTACTTCGGTCGCGAGGAGCATAAGCGCAAATATCTTCCGTCGCTCTGTAAGGCGGACAGGATATCCGCCTACGCGTTGTCGGAATCCGGCAGCGGCTCGGATGCGCTCGCAGCCAAGACGAATGCCGTTCGCAACAATGACGGGACGCAGTGGATCATGAACGGCGAAAAAATGTGGATCACGAATGCCGCTTTCGCGGACATGTTCATCACATTTGCGCAAGTCGATGGGAAACAGTTCTCGTGTTTCATCGTGGAAAAAGAAAATCCCGGCGTTTCGACGGGAGCCGAAGAGAACAAGATGGGGCTTCGTGGTTCATCTACTCGCCCGCTGATTCTCAACAACGCGCAGATTCCCGTCGACAACCTTATTGGTGAGATCGGCAAAGGACATCATGTCGCTTTCAACATCCTGAACATCGGCCGAGCGAAGCTGGGCGCGGGAGCCGTAGGCGGCGCGAAGACCGCGCTGAATGATGCTATTCAATACGCGAAGCAGCGGATTGCATTCGGCAAACCCATCGCGAGCTTCGGAGCCATCAAGCACAAACTCGCCGAGATGGCCGCCAGAATCTGGGTAGCAGAAGGCATGGTGTATCGAACCGCCGGTCTGATGGATCGAGGCCTCGAAGGCCTCGACTTGGACGACACGCGGCAGGTCTTGAAAGCCATTGAAGAATACGCGGTGGAATGCTCGATCCTCAAGGTGTTCTGCAGCGAGGTGTTGGATTTCGTCGTTGACGAGGCCGTGCAGGTTTACGGCGGCTACGGTTACAGCGCCGAGTATCCCGTGGAGCGCTATTACCGCGATTCGCGAGTCAATCGGATCTTCGAAGGTACGAATGAAATCAACCGGCTTCTCATCCCCGGCATGCTGCTGAAGCGAGCAGCTACCGGGCAACTGCCCCTGCACTCTGCAGCGCGCAGCGTCGTCGATGAAGTGATGTCGGTGTCCATGCCCACCGAGCCGTCAGGCGCGTTCGGCGTCGAGTTAGCCGCGCTGGCGCAAGCGAAAAAGGCGTTGCTCTTTACAGCCGGATCGGCCATTCAAAAGTTTGCGGATTCGATTCGGGACGAACAAGAAGTACTGATGCATCTGAGCAACATGGTGATGGATGTTTTCGCGATGGACACGGCCATTCATCGGGTGATGAAAAGAGCTTCTTCCTCCCTGCACCAGGACGTCACACGCACTTTCATCAATGACGCCATGAGCCGAGTGGAGTTCTCTGCAAAACAAGTGCTGGCTGCGGTAGCGGAAGGCGATGCGATGCGGACACAATTAGCGGCTCTTCGCAGACTGCTGCGCTGGATGCCGATCAACACCGTGCAAACAAGGCAGCGGATCGCTGATTTCCTGGTGGACAACGGACGGTATGCGCTCTAGCGGGGCTTTTCCCCTCCTCCGAGGCCTCAAAGGAGGGGAAATGTAGAGCTTTTTGTATTGGCCGAACCATGTCACTACGCCACAATTCCGCTTCCGAAGACGGCTA
>DATFXZ010000009.1:0-5967 GCA_035315305.1 Terriglobia bacterium
GATAGGTATCCAACTAACGTCGGAAACAGAGCCCCCGTTGCGCGGCCGAGATTGTAGGCGAAGCCTTGTCCCACGCCGCGAACGCGGGTCGGAAAGTGTTCCGTGTAAAACGCACCCATCGCGCTGAACACGCCTGACGCAAAGAACCCAAGTGGAAATCCGAGCACCAGCATTGCAGTGTTACCGAATGAAAGGCTGGTGTACGTAAACGCAACAACTCCAGCTCCGATCGCGAAGATGAGAAACTGGAGCCGCCGGCCGATCCGGTCTGATAAGAAGCCGCCGCTCAGGTAACCGCAAAAGGCGCCCACGATCAGAACGGCGAGATAACCAGTCGAGTCGAGAATGGACAGCCCGCGTTCGTTTCGGAGAAATGTGGGCATCCACGTCATCACCGCGTAATAGCCGCCTTGAGCGCCGGTTCCCATCAATCCGCCGAGTAACGTGATTCGGAGCAGCGGCCGTTTGAAGATCTCAAAGAACGAAGGCCGATCGCCCCGAGCGGCAAGCTGTTTGCGGGATTCCAGATATACCGGTGGCTCCTCGACATAACGCCGTACAAAGAAAACAAGAAGGGCCGGTGCGATCCCAACCAGGAACAACGCTCGCCATGCGGTCTGGAGCGGCAATAGAGTAAAGAAAACAGCATAGAGGACTGTCGCCATTCCCCATCCCACAGCCCAACCGGCCTGCATGATCCCGAGAGCCTTTCCACGATGTTCCGCGCGAATTGACTCGCCGAGAAGAACAGCACCTGCGGCCCACTCGCCGCCGAATCCGAGGCCCAATAACGCGCGTGCCACAAACAGCTGTTCATAATTCTGCGCGAGTCCGGATAAGAACGTGAAAATCGCAAACCACAATATCGCCACTTGCAGCGTGCGAACTCGTCCGAAGCGATCGGCAATCCAGCCGGCAAGCCATCCACCCACAGCCGATACGAGCAGCGCTGCCGTTCCGAGTACTCCCGCTTGCGCCCGCGTGATGCCCCAGGTTGCAATCAGCGCCGGGATAACGAAGCTATACATCTGCACATCCATGGCGTCCAGCGCCCAACCGCCCACGCATGCTCCAAACGCGCGCCGTTCTCTTGGCGCAAGTTCGGAAATCCATGCCAAAGCGCGTTGACTTGTTCCGGCCGCCGCGGCATCCGCTTTCATTTTGTGATCATTCCTCCCGGCAGGATTGTACTCTCAGAAAGGGCATGGCAGCTGAACTTGAATTATCGCGCGGGCGCGCCCGAAGATCCGGGCGGCGCTTTTCTGGAATCGCTCGAGTATCGGACGACGCCGTCCGCAAAGCTGTAGTAATCATAGCGGCCGCCGGCGGCCAGTGCCGTCGCAAGGACGACATATTCACTTTCCTGAGTCTCAATGAGAAACCTGTATCCTTGAGCCTGGTCCAACAAAGCCCGTTCCACCAAACCGGCGTCCACTAGTTCGCGTAACGTTCCGTATTTCCGATGAGAACTCAAGTACTTTGACTGAGCGGTGTTGATGTTCTGAATCCTCGCGACTGCCAACGCCTCGTTCTTTGGCTCGGCATATCTAACAAGGCGAGGTAAGAGCAAGGCTGAAGCAATCAACAGCGGCACGATCCCCACGGCCATTAACCATGTTATGGCATTGATTTTGAAATAAAGTCCGAGCTTCGAGAGCGCACGGATCAGCGTGTCACTTTCCCGATTCAGCATTGCGTCTTCAAGAGTCGAGGCCGCTTGATACAGCACAACACCGGCCCAGATCGGTATCCACGCAATGACAACGCCAAGGACGGTGAGTGCAGTCAGCGCTCCGCCGATTATCGTGAGGATGGCCACGAGTTTTAGCCAGGCCCGCTGCCTGTATAGCGGCTCCGCCAGCGGTTTGATGGTTGATTGATCGAATTCTGACATCGTGAGTTTGTTCCAGTCTGGCGCGGCCGCCCAGGCAGTGAATGGGCTCGCCGTTCCGCAGTCAATGCATGTTGTCGATTCAAACTGGGTACCGCATCCTGGGCATGCGGCCTGCGTTTCGAATGTGTCGAAGACTGTTTCGCATTTTGCACATCGCCACGCTTTTGCGTGTATTGGCCGCGCCTGGCATTTCGGACAACGATAATTTTCGTGACGCGCAACTTTCTCCAATCGCATCAAAGCGAGAGCCGCTCGCCAACCGTTCCAACAGTTGATTCCAATAAATGCGCCCATCAGAGCGAAGTATCCGTCGCGGGCCCAAATGGCTATAGCGGCTATGCCGGCGACACCAACGAAACCTATCGTGGATGCCGCCATCAGGCTTTTTGCACGGCCAATCACGAACCAGAGCAGCGAGCGCAGAATCTGTCCGCCGTCCAGTGGATACACCGGGAGGAGATTGAATACGAGTAGTACCAGGTTGGCAACGGATAAGGCCTTGAAAAATTCTCTGACGTTGGGAGCGGTCTGCGAGAGGTTCAGGCTATTATCCGCAATATACGCAGCGAGCAGAATGACGGCCAGAACCAGATTCACCAAGGGTCCGGCCGCAATGGTCCATAACGTGGCAGCGGGTCGCTGCGGTGGACTTACTGAAGCCACACCGCCCAGAGGCCAGAGCATAATGCGCTTGGCCTCGCCACCAACCTGCCGGCATGCGAGCGCATGGCCAAACTCGTGCAGGAGCACTATCAAGAATATTGCGACGTACTCCAACACATTCCAAAGAGCCGAAGCGTACACGTTCTGTCGGTTCGTGATCTCAAACGCCGCCACGAGAAACCATGACCAGTGTAAGAAAACGTCAATTCCCTTGACGCGAAACAGGCGGATCGTTGACATCATGGTCGGGCATCATCCGCTAACAGCGTCAAAACCACAATCAGAAATACATCTTTCAGTAGTGGAGATACGATCCAAGGTTTTGACCCTGCTTCCGTCCTTTGCATTCCTGCCAGCGCGTCGTTGCAAAGATGGCGTGATTGTATAATTCCGCTGGCAATCATCATGATTCAGCGAACGCTTCTATTCGGGATCGTCCTGTTGTTGACAATACCCGCGGGACTGCGTGCACAGGACACGGAATTCAACACGCTGCTCTTTCAAACGACATTCAAGATTGAAGGACCAGGGGCATCGCCGGAATCGCTTTCGCTGGGTACGGTATTCTTGATGGCGAAGCCCATTCCCAACACGACGCGCTTTCGCTCGGTGATGATTACGGCTCGGCACGTGTTGGATAGTATTCACGGTGACAGTGCGACGCTGAACCTGAGAAGGCGCACCGAATCGGGATGGCGGCGCGCGCGGTTCCCCATCAAGATTCGCGACTCGGGACAGCCGCTGTGGACAGAACTCGAAGACGTCGATGTGGCGGTCATGTATCTGAATCTACCGCAGGGCATACAGATTCCAATCATCTCAACGAGTCTTCTTGCCGATGACGAAATGCTCAGTCAATTCGAAGTGAATCCGGGCGAGGAGCTCAGCTGCCTTGGCTATCCCTTCGGCGCTGAATCAAATGCGGCCGGTTTTGCAATTCTGCGCAGCGGCAGGATAGCTTCATATCCGCTTTTGCCTACTGAGACGACGCGAACGTTTCTTTTTGATTTCGAAATTTTCCCAGGTAACAGCGGTGGGCCTGTTTATCTGTCGTCGAACAACCGGACCTACGGCGGAAAAATGCATACCGGAGAAACGGTCCATTTTATTGTGGGCCTTGTGACGCAACAGTTGTCTGCGAGTCTCAGTTCGGAAAAGGAGCGGTTGTCGCTTGCATCTGTGATTCATGCAAGCCTGATTAAGAAAGCGGTCGCGATGCTTCCCGAGCCTTAGAACCCGCCGGCTGGTAAGAGCCCGGCACTGTGCGAGCGGATATCGCGAACCGATTCCACGCGTTGATTGTCGCCACTGCAAGAGTCAAGTCACATAGTTCTTTCTCATTAAAAAACCGGCGGACTTTTTCATACACTTCGTCCGGCACGTGTCCGTTCGTGATTTGTGTGACGGCATCAGTCCACTCCAGAGCAGCGCGCTCGCGATCTGTGTAGTACGGGCACTCGCGCCAGGCATCCAGCGAATATAGACGTTGCTCATTTTCTCCAAGAGCGCGCAGATCTTTCCAATGCATGTCGAGACAGTAGGCGCAGCCGTTGATCTGCGAAGCCCGCAGCTTGATCAGATGAATCAAAGGTTGGTCCAGGCTACATTCATGCAGATACTGCTCCAGACCAAGCATGGCCTTGTATACGCCGGGTGAGGCTTTGTAATCGAAGCGTGGGTCCATCGTTCCTCCTGGCAATTCAAAATATCACGCCCTTTGAGAGTGGAGAATGAGCGCGTGTTACACTCCGGCCCCGGAGGCCGCGATGCAGCGGACCGATCAGTTCTTATACCTCACGACGACGGGACGGAAAACCCGCATGCCACGCGAAATTGAGATCTGGTTCGTAGAAGACGACGGGTGTGTTTATATCCTGGCTGAGCACGGGCGCAAGGCACAGTGGGTGCAGAATATCTTGAGCGAGCCTCGTGTGCATGTCCGGATTGGCGAGGAGAAGTGGGAGGGTGTTGCGCGCGTGCTCGAACCTGATAAGGACAGTGCCTCATATTCGACGGCTCGCCGGCTTGCGCATGAGAAATATGGTTGGGGAGAAGGGCTGCCTGTCGAGATTCGCCGATTGACACTAGCAATTCAAGATGGCGTGTGAGCGACCCCCTCGCTCGCTTCGGGAGATTAAGATTTATTCTCCCCCTCGTGAGGGGGAGAGCCGCCGAAGGCGGCAGGGGGTCGCTCACACGCCATCTTGAATTGGAAGGCGGTGGGCTGATCTTCCGTTAACAAACTTGCTGGATGTCCAGGAGACTGAATGAAAAACGACAGTTCACGGCAACGTCTGCCAGATGGAATGACAAATCGCAGCAATCGCGCGCGCGATCGGAGATCTGTGAAATTTTGTAAACGATCCCATATTCCTGCACTGCAGACAGATATCTAACGTGTACGTCTGCGCATCCGTTTGGTGAGCAAACTGCATTGCCCGGATCATGAGCGGCGAAAAGCTAGGAAAACAAATGGTACTCGAACCCGAAAGACGGAGCCCTGAGGTTCGGGAATTTGAAGAACGGTTGCGCGGCAAGGTCATTGGACAAGATGAGGCTGTTACCGAGCTTGTCAATGTGTATCAGACGATCCTAGCTGGGATGAGCTGGCCAGGACGGCCGATAGCCAATCTGCTCTTCCTCGGGCCTACGGGATCCGGGAAAACGCGAATTGTCGAAGCTGCTTCGGAAATCCTTTTTGGTAGTCCTACCTCTTTTATCAAAGTCGACTGCGCGGAGTTTCAGCATAGTCATGAGATTTCCAAGCTGATAGGTTCTCCTCCCGGTTACATCGGGCATCGCGAGACGTCGCCGGCGATCACGCAAGAAGCGCTGGATAAGTCGCACACAGATGAGGTCACCATTAGTTTTGTGCTGTTCGACGAAATCGAGAAGGCGAGCGACGCATTGTGGCAGTTGTTACTCGGCATTCTCGATAAAGCGACACTCACGCTGGGAGACAATCGCCGAGTCGATTTTTCACGCACGATCGTTTTCATGACGTCCAATCTCGGCGCCGCTGAAATGAGTAAGCTTGCGTCTGGCGGGATCGGTTTCGCGCCGGAACCTAACGACGAGCGTACTGAAGAGGTCGACCGCAAGATTCATCGAGTAGCCGTGGACGCAGCGAAGCGCAAATTCTCGCCGGAATTCATGAATCGCATCGACAAAGCGGTGGTTTTTCGGAGTCTCGATCGCGATCAGCTGAGCCGGATCCTGGATCTGGAGCTGGCACAGGTGCAGGGCAGAATCGCACTGACTCAACATGAACGACCTTTCTCGTTCCACTGCACCCCAGAGGCGAAAGAGTTTCTTCTCACAGAAGGGACAGATCTGAGATATGGTGCCCGTCATCTAAAGCGCGCAATTGAGCGGTACCTGGTTTTTCCCTTGTCTAGCCTCATATCGAC
>DATFXZ010000010.1:0-8506 GCA_035315305.1 Terriglobia bacterium
AGCGACGCTGAGCGCCATTCGCCTCGCCCGTGGATTTACAGGGCGGGACCGCATCGTTAAGTTCGATGGCTGCTACCATGGTCACGGCGACAGCCTTCTAGTGAAGGCTGGTTCCGGCGTTGCGACACTCGGATTACCGGACAGTCCGGGAGTTCCCGCAACTCTCGCGGAATTGACCACCGTCCTGCCGTTCAATAATCCCGCTGCATTGATGAAAGAGTTTGATGCTCACCGCAAAGAAATCGCATGCGTGATCATTGAACCTATCGTCGGCAACATGGGTTGCGTTCTGCCGCGCGGCGATTTTCTCCGGATTCTCCGCGACGTGACGAAACAGTTCGGTGCGCTCTTGATCTTCGATGAAGTGATGACGGGCTTTCGTGTTGCGCTGGGTGGTGCACAGGCGAAATATGGAGTCAATGCGGATCTAATAACCTTGGGGAAAGTGATCGGCGGCGGTCTCCCTGTCGGTGCTTACGGAGGACGGTCCGATATCATGGACCGTGTCGCGCCGGCCGGCCCCGTCTATCAGGCGGGAACGCTATCCGGCAATCCACTTGCGGTTGCGGCTGGTCTTGCGACATTACGACGCCTGCAAAAAGAAAATCCATACGACAAACTCGAATCGCTCGGCGCCCGTCTCGAGCGCGGATTGCTTGCTGCAGCTGCACAAGCCAACGTTCCTGCTCGGATGAATCGCGCTGGATCGATGTTCACGCTGTTCTTCACCGACCGTGATGTATTCGATTTCGAGTCTGCCAAAACCTCTGATATGCACCGTTTCAATCGTTTTTTTCATGCAATGCTGGACCAGGGCGTCTTCTTGCCTCCGTCCCAATTCGAGGCGGCATTCATTTCCGCTGCTCATACGGCGGCAGATATCGACCTTACGATTGAGGCGGCAGTGAAGGCATTTAGTGCATGACCAGCATTGCTCCATTTGGCTCCTGGACGTCTCCCATCTCGACCGAGCTTCTGACGTCATCAGGCATCGGCTTCAGCGAACTTCAATTTTCGAAAGGTCATCTGTACTGGCTCGAGAGTCGTCCTGACGAAGCGGGCCGTGTCGTCATCGTTCGATGTTCTCCGTCCGGCACACCATCCGATGCAATTGAGCAGGGCTTTAATGCGCGAACGCGCGTTCACGAGTATGGCGGGGGTGCGTATTTCGTTCACAACGACTCGATCTTTTTTTCGAACTTCAAAGACCAGCGTTTATGGCGGCAGGCTCCAGGCGGCGTGCCATCGCCGATCACGCCGGATCCAGCTTCACCGGCCGGCTTTCGATACGCAGATGGCCGCGTGACACCGGATGGTAAGACCATCATCTGTGTTCGTGAACGTCACGAAGAGGGTCGCGAATTAGTGAACGAAATTGTCGCGATACCCGTAACCGGTTCTGCCCCGCCAAGAGTCATCCTGAACGGCTACGACTTCTATTCGTTTCCACGAATTAGCCCTGACGGAAAAAGACTCGCCTGGACGTGCTGGCGTCATCCTCAGATGCCGTGGGATGGGACGGAGTTGTGGGTAGGTGATCTCGATTCCGACGCGGCAGTCGCCAATCCCCGGCGTATTGCCGGTTCTGCATCTGAATCGATCTTTCAGCCGGAATGGGCTTCTGATGGATCACTTTATTTCATCTCTGATCGCACCGGCTGGTGGAATCTGTACGCGGAACGATCGGGCGCCATCGTTCCGATTTATGAAGTCAATGCCGAGATCGGTGTGCCGCAGTGGTTATTCGGTTACACACGTTACGTCCTCCTTTCGGAAGGCCGTCTTGCGTGCATCGTTAATGAAAACGGGTTCGAACATGTCGTCCTGATAGATCCGCAGTCCTTAGAACCCCGGAGGCTGCCGCTCCCTTATTCCGTTTTCGGAAGTATCGCGTCGGATGGCGCGCACACATTGTTCTTTGCAGCCGCATCTCCCTCCAGAGCGGCCGAAGTGGCGACACTGGATTTACGAACTGATGAACTTCGAGTAATGAAGCGCAGCCTCGACTTGATCATTGAGGAGGGCTACATCTCTAAACCGGAGCCGATCGAGTTTCCAACCGCAAATGGCCAAACTGCCTTCGCTCTTTTCTATCCACCGCAGAATAAAGATTTCACCGAGCCTGCGGGACAGCTGCCGCCACTGATCGTGATCAGTCATGGCGGCCCTACGAGCGCCACGACAGCCGCTCTCCGGCTATCAACGCAATACTGGACGAGCCGGGGCTTTGCCATTGTCGATGTGAATTACGGTGGAAGTACGGGATATGGACGCACTTATCGCGAACGGCTGAAAGGAAATTGGGGCGTTGTTGATGTGGAGGATTGCATCAATGCCGCTCGATACCTCGAGAACCGTGGCGACGCTGACGGCAGACGCATGGCCATACGCGGCGGCAGTGCCGGCGGATATACAACGTTATGCGCGCTGGTTTTTCATAATGTCTTTGCTGCCGGTGCCAGCTATTACGGTGTGGCTGATCTGGAGACGCTGGTGCACGATACACATAAGTTCGAATCGCGATATGAAGAGAGTCTCGTCGGACCCTATCCAGAAACGGCTCCGCTTTTCAGGCAACGCTCGCCGGTGAATTTCGCAGATCGTTTGTCGTGTCCGGTGATTCTGCTTCAGGGATTGGAAGACAAGGTTGTCCCCCCATCGCAAGCGGAAGTCATGATTGCTGCGCTGCGGGCCAAGCGGCTGCCCTTTGCTTACGTAGCGTTTCCGACAGAAGGCCACGGATTCCGAGAAGCAGCCAATATTCGCCGATCAATTGAAGCCGAGTTGTTCTTCTATTCGCGGATTTTTGGTTTTACGCCCGCGGATCAGATAGAGCCGGTCGAAATCGAAAACTTAGAAAACTAGCCGCGGATAGGTCGGATTTCGGGAAAGAAAAAATTCTGCTGTTCGCCGTTTCCTCGTTCGCGAAATCCGTGCCATCCGTGGCATGGTTTTCAGTCCGGTCTCCGATAGAGATGCACTGTTCCAGTTACGTTTCCCTTGCTACGTGCAACTTCGATCCAATTTTCTTGCAGCCATTTTCCCTGGGCATGCCACAGTTGATCTCCTTCTTCTGTTATGACCCAACGAATCCTCGGATCGATATCCCTCAAGCTGCGATTCCACACTGTCTCATTCATCTCGGTCACGAAGCGTCGCATCGGGATACCTGTCGCCCCAACGACCACATGGACAATGCGCGTATTCGTCATGATCAGACCCGAATCATCTAACTTTCCTGAGACCTCGATGAACGGTGGGATCCAAAAACTCTGGTTATGGATCGCTTCCGTGTAAAACAAGTTTCCCTTGAACTGCTGCTGAATAGATTCTTGACTCGCCGCCGGAATCGGATCAGGCAAAATCAACGGCGTTAACATCAGGAGCGCGACCGCGCGTCGGCGTTCGACCTGTTGCCAGACGATAACAACAAACAGCGCTGCAAATAGAGGGACGGTCGCGGCCATGACAGTGCCGTACCGGACGTTGTAGATTGACTCGGAGTCATTTGGTACTACGCCGGGCAGGAGAATCGAAATATTCCCTGTAAAGAGATTGAGAACATAGAAACCAAACATCGTGACACAAAGAACAATCAGTACGAGCGCCGGCCGCCAATTTCTTTGCGATAACATGAGTAGAGCGACCACGAACCCTCCGACGGCCAGCCACAACACGCCGGGGTTGAGACTATACGCCACGTCGATAAAGTACCGGAGGAGCGATTCGAAAATTCTCCCTGATGTGCCGTGGGTCTTCCCAGTCTCGTTGATGAGCGCCGAACCGATGCCGTAACTGAACATGAGCGGATCATCGAAATAGACCATGTTGTATAGCATCCATAGCATGGGTCCAAGCGCGGCTGCGCCCATGAAGAGAATTGTCGATACGACTCTTCGTGTCCGGGAAACGATTGGAACCAGCAAACAAGCTGCTACTGCCAGGGCCCAACCTTCGTAACGAGTCAACGTACCGGCGAATGCGAAAAGCGAGGCTAAAGCGAGATCCTGCCAGGTCTCGTCTCGAGTCCAGCGAACCAGATAATAGAGAAGGCCCGCTGCGCAGAAGATCATCAGGGGCTCATTTTCAGGTGTGGTGAAGAAGTAAATAATCCGGGGGTTCAGCGCGAACAACATGAACGCTATCCACCCGGCTACACGCGAACCGGCCCACAGCGACCCGGTAGAGAACAGAAACAGACTTGTTCCGATGTAACACAGGACACTGATAAGACTTCCTGCGGCGCCATTTTTCCATAACACGTCCACAACTGCGAGCGGCGCCACCAGCAAGTGCGGCAGCGGAAGCCACACCGAGCCGAGATTCCGCAAGCCGGGCTCGAAATTATCAAACAGACCTCTAGCCTTGTTAACATGCGCGATCGCGTCGATGTGAACGTACGTCTGGTTGCTAGACAGGAAATAGAGGAATGCGTTCACACTGATGAGAGCTGCGATAACCGCAACCAGGGTCCAACTGCGATTCTCTTCTGAATGCGCCATCGTGTGATTCTAGCCGTATACTGCTAGGGATGGCACGTGGCTGGGAAAGCAAATCCGTAGAGGATCAAATCAACGAGCGCGAGGCCGAAGCCGAAAAGCTGGGCAAGAACAAGCCGACACCGGGTGAGATTGAGCAGAAAGCAAAACGCGAAGGCATTCTGTTGGCGCGTTCGCGCACGGCGTCAGTACTTGAGTCTACACAGGATGAGAGGTATCGAGCGCTCTTGAAGCGAACGCTCGATCACCTGGATTCGGAGCTGGCGAAGTTACCTGACTAACAGGATCTGACCGGCGTGGATGACACTGTTCCGCAGGTTATTCGTATCCATTAATTCCCGCACAGTCGTACCGAATCGCTGCGCAATCTCGGTGAGCGTGTCCCCCTTGCGGACTCTGTACTTATCCGAAGAGGCCGCTTTCACTGGCGCGCTCTTCTTGGGGGGCGCTTTCGCCGCTACGACTGTAACCGGCGCGGACGGTTTCAACGACGGCTGATCGAGCACAAGCTGCCCGAAATACTGTTCGTAATTCGTGTAGACGTCAATAGCGGCAAGAAACTCCGAATAGAAATTCATCGAAGCATAGCCGAATAGCGGGCCTTTATATTCATCGATGACCTTGGTTATGTCCGATGATCCCACTTCACTCTGCGCGCGCAGCATTCCCGCGCGCCCGTGGTTATACGCGGTGATCGCAAGAGGCCACGATCCCAGCGCATCGTAATTGTCGCGAAGCAAGCGAGCCGCGGCGCGCGTAGCCTTTGCAGGATCGAGGCGTTCATCAATTCTTCTACTGACGGTGAGATAGAGCCTGCCGGTGCCGCGCGTGAATTGCCAGATTCCTGCTGCCCCTGCGTTAGATAGCGCGCGGTTTTCAAAAGAAGACTCCACTAGAGGCAAGAGCGCGATCTCCAACGGTAAGCCTTCCTTATCGAAGATTTCCTGGAAAGCTTCGAGATATCGGCCGGAACGAATGATGCCTTCGCGGAATCGCTCTTTAATTCCAAGCTGTGTGTGGACGTTGTCGCGCAGATCTCCCAGCGAAGCGGCGGTAAGAGGAACGCCGTTCGCGACGATAGTGTCTCGGATCTGTTTTGCAAAGGGGCTGAGATTCTCGGGGTTCTCTAGATTCGACCGGATCTCTTCAATCGCTTGCTCAACCGTGTCGACTTTGGCTTCCTGTTCACCTCGAACGGCGACATCGTAAATCAGGTTCACGCGAATTCGGTCGTGAATGATGACGTCATCCTGACCGTATTGTGTGTACACCTTTTTCCAGAACTCGATACGGCCTTCCAGACCTTGGTTTGGAAGTTCAGCGAATCCTGCAAACGCCGGCACTCCGAGCGCCAGTACCATGACGGACAGTCCCGCAAAACTCAACCTCATGCCATTCATGCTCCTTTGAGTCGTGCAAAAAACGAAAGCATTTTATCACATGGCCGCCTTTCGCAACACCGCCTGGGCCGCTATCAGCAAGGGATCCCAGAGGTTTCCATAAGGCGGAGAATAAGCCAAATCGAGTTGGGCTAATTCGTCCACGCGCAATCCCGCAGTGATCGCTGCCGCCGCCACATCGATTCGCTTGGAGGCGTCGCCATAACCGGCAACTTGCGCTCCGATCAGCTTTCTGGTCTCGCGCTCGACAATGAGTTTGACCCAAATCTTGCGCGCCGACGGATAGTAGGCCGCTCGGTCCGGGGCTTCGATGCGCGCTGAGACTATCGGGATGCCTTCTTCTGCGGCATTCTCCGAAGATAGGCCCGTTCGGGCGGCCGCAAGATCAAATACCTTCAGAACTGTTGTGCCGATTGCACCTAAGAACTTGGCCCGCCGGACCGCCAAGTTCTCGCCCGCCACCCGACCCTGCTTGGCGGCGACAGTTCCGATGTAGTTCAGCACCGGCCGGCGGCGAATCGCGCAGAAGGTCTCGGCGCAGTTGCCTGCCGCAAAGATGCCAGGCACGTTCGTTTCCATGTAGGCATTTACGGAAATCCCTCCGGTAGTGCCGATCTGAATACCCGCTTCGCGAGCCAGGTCCACATTGGGTGCAACCCCGGTGTCGAGCAGTACCATATCGGCCGGCTCGATTCCCAATCCGCTAGCGGCCTTGACGCCGGAGACGCCGTTCTCCGTTCCGACCAGTGCGAGTACGTTAGCGTTTGTGGAAAGTCTTACTCCGAATCGCTGCAACTCGTACTCGATAATCTGGGCCATATCGCCGTCCATGCCCGGCAGGACATGCGGAGAACGTTCATATAGACGTATGGTTTTGCCCAACGCGTGCAAGCATTCTGCTATTTCGAGACCGACATAGCCCGCGCCGATGATCGCCACACGCTGAGCTGTTTCAAGAGTCTTCTTGATTCGGATTGCGTCCTCGAGGTTCGTAAGCGTGAACACATTTTTCAGAGACACTCCCGGAATGTCCGGAACCTTGGGTTTAACGCCCGTGGCGATCAGCAGCCGGTCATAGGAGAAATCGACGCGTTCACCAGTATCTGAACGAGTACCCATCACCCGTTTGCGGGATGGAGCGATCTCTTCAATGCGGGTGTTGGTGAGAACTGTTATGCTGCGCTCTTTCTGAAACGATTCCGGCGAGTACGAGATGAGATCTTCCGCCGTGACGAGCTTAGCGAGGAAATACGGAATACCGCATGTGCTGTAGGAAATCATCGGCCCCTTCTCGACGACTGTAACCTTCAGCCGTGGGTCGAGGCGCTTCGCGCGAGACGCGGCCGTCAAACCCGCCGCGTTACCTCCGATGATCAGAATGTTGTCAGTCGGCGCCATGCGTCACATGTACTGTTCGCGCACCTTGATCCAGGAGTTCGGATCGCTCTCGCCCGGTCGCTCGATCAGCAGGTGATGTTCATCGAATTCGGAGATCTGAACCCGTTCGAGGCCGGAGGCCCGCACCAATGCGTCGAGTTCCGATCGGGTGAATGCGGCCCGCAAAGCGGCCTCGACGTATGGCCGCATGCGCGGGCCGTAAAGAGCAGAATACTGATCGATTTTTCGCTGCATCTGAAAACGTCCGGGGCGCCGCAGGTCGCGAATCAACAACGCGCCTTTGGGTTTGAGCACACGATTCATCTCGCGCAGCACCGAAAGTGGATCATCAAAGACATGCAAGGTTGAATCTGAAATCACGATATCGAAGTAGGCGGTTTTCAGCCTCATCTTGCGCGCGTCGCCAACTTGAAAAAATGCGCGATCCCCCAGATCCCATGCCTGTGCCGTTTCGCGCGCTCGTTCGATCAACAATCCAGATGCGTCCATTCCAATCGCGTAAAAGTTTTCATTCTGCCAGAGCATTTTCAGAAGAATGAGGCCGACGCGTGTTCCGACATCCAGGATCATTCCGCTGCCGACACCCAGGCCTAGCGCGTGCCGCACGAAATCGTCCTCGATTTTTGTGGGGTACTCGAGGGCGCGAGAGTCGATAAAGGCGTCAATCTGCTGGGGAGTCTCGAGCTCGGGCGACTCCATACGAGTTGGGTGCGTGAGGCGGGAGAAGAAGCTCACTGCAACAGGCGATCGACTTCCGCCAATAAAAGATTGTTCTCGATCATGTACTTCGCTTCTTTCCAGAATGCGACGATGTTGTAGTAAAGCGAAGCCACGGCCAGCAACGCATGCAGAAGCGGCGGCGTCCACGTCACGTGCGTATGGACCCCTCCGCCGATGATCATTGTCGCCATCGTGAAGAGCATCGCCCAGAGCGCCGGTGGAAACACCTTCGCTTTAAAAACTTTCGTGCGTTGTACGAGTTGCGGTCCTGTGGGGAGGCTCGCCACAAGATCTTTTACTTGTTTACCTGTGCCGATGAAATAGAACATCGTCATGCTCTGTGTGAGAGTTACAAGGAACGTCGTGAATAATCCAAATAAGACGTGCTGGGCCAGAGTCGTTCTGAACACCATGAAACCCATAAGCAGTGTCGCGATGAAACAAACGATGGAGAGCAGCGCAGACGTGAGTAATGCAAGAACCATAAAA
>DATFXZ010000011.1:0-5658 GCA_035315305.1 Terriglobia bacterium
AGCGGTGTTTCCAGAGCGGACGGCGATGCTCATACTGCCCTCGAGCAGCGGTAGAAAAGATGCCGGCACTTGCGTGTAGGGATAATAGGCAGTGGGTTCGAAATCGACGTCTGCGGACCAATGACGGACATCGGCGACGACACCAACGACGGTGCACCAATCTCCTCCCGGCATTTGCGGCTTCAGACGTTTGCCGAGAGCAGAATCACCCGGCCAGTAGAGTTTCGCGAGGCTTTCGCTGACAATCGCTACTTTGAATGATGACGCGCTGTCGTGTTCGGAAAACTCGCGGCCACTCCTTAACGGGATCTGCAAGCCGCGAAAGTAATCCAAACCGACGGCCCGGAATCGCGTCACGATAGGGGTCTGAGAAGGAGGAGGTGCCGCGCCTTCGATCGAGATGGACATCGAGGGATCCGTCCCGCTCATCGGAAGATTTCTGGCCAGTACCGCCGATTGGACTCCCGGAAGTGCTCGTACACGCTCGACAACCTCTTGATAAAAGACAGGAATCCGTTCTCCGGAAAACGTTGACGGGGCCGCAATCCGGAACGTCAACTCGCCCGCCGGATTGAAACCCGGCCCGATGCTCTCGGCATGCCAGAGGCTTTTCAATGAGAGCCCCGCCCCTATGAGCAGAAGCGATGCCAACGCCGTTTCGATCACAACAAGCATGACGCGATGTTTTCCGAATCCGCCGCTGCTGCCTCGCGAGTTGTCTTTCAGGGCATCATTGACATCGACACGCGAGCTTTCGATGGCCGGCGCCAGTCCAAAAAGAATTCCGACAACGCCGCTGAGCAGCCCCAGAAAGGCCAGCACCGTCGTGTCGATGGAAATCTTTTCTACAGAAGGAACACTGGACGGATGAACAGCCAAGAGGACTTTTAGCACCCCCCATGCGAGTGCGATTCCAAGTAAGCCACCCACTACCGACAGCAATAAACTCTCCGTGAGCAACTGCAGGACGATTCGCATGCGTGTGGCGCCCATCGCCGTGCGAATCGAAATTTCGCGGCGGCGTATCGTACCGCGCGCGAGCAGGAGATTCGCCACGTTCGAACAGGCGATCAGTAGGACACAGGCGACGGCTCCCATCAGCAGCAACAAAACGGGTTTCACATTGCCCGCCAGAAAGTCGCCGATCGGTTGCAAGGTGACTCCTAGAGAACCCTCACCAGTGGGGTCCTGTTTCTTCAGTCGGGTTGCAATCCCATTCAGCTGGGCTTCGACTTGCTTTTCTGTACCACGCGAGACGCGCGCAAACGCGAAAAGCCAATGAACATTTCTCGCCGAGGCCTGCGCATTCTCCGATTCCAGTTGCAGAGGAACCCAAAAGAGTTCCTTATCGGAGAGAACATGAAAGCCGGAAGGCATTACGCCCACGACCGTGTATGGCACACCCTCCAGAATGATCGAGCTTCCCACGATGTCACGGCGGGATTCGAATCGAGTCTTCCACAGCGCATCACTCAGAATGACCACGTGCCCGGCGCCGGTGCGATCTTCTTCTTCAGTGAACGTCCTACCTAACTTGGGTTGGACGCGGAGCACCGGAAGTAGATCGGTGTTCATTCTCCCCCCGGAGACGCGCTCCGGCACACCCTGTCCTCCAAGGTTGTAGCTCACCGACGAAAAAGCGCCCATTCGACCGGTTGGCCCACCCTGTTCCCGCCACTCAAGGAACGCCGGTGTGGAGAAAGCGTTGGGAGCGCCGTTGGACATCGTCTTCCAGACGACCATCACTCGACCTGATTCCGGAAACGGCAGCGACCTCACTAACACGGAGTTCACCACAGTGAACATTGCGGTATTCGCTCCAATGCCGAGCGCAAGCGTGATCACCGCCACAACAGCGAAACCGGAAGACTTCAAAAACGCACGTAAACCGAAGCGGATATCCTGAATGAGCACGTGAATCATCATTTTCCCCATATGCGAGCTTCTGCTAATCGTGCCGGAGCGCGGCCGGAGAATCAACTTTATGCAACACCACGGTGTTTGGCGCATGCTTGCCGGTTATGAAGAACATTATTGCGTTGACAACAACCGCCCCGACGTCTGGGCTCACATGTTGCATTGGCTGTATGCTGTGTGAAACGAGGATAAAATGGGGCCGAAAGCATGCCGACACCTGAAGAGATTGTAATCGTCGCATTGCAGAAGCTCGATGTGTCCTATGAGCTGATCGACATCGATCCGAATTTTGCGGACACCGCCGCATTTTGCGAGAAATATGGTTATCCTGCGGAGCGCTCCTGCAACACGATCATTGTCGCTTCCAAAAAAGAACCGAAAAGATATGTCGCATGCGTCGTCCTGGCTCACACCCGGCTGGATGTCAATAAACGCGTGACGAAATTGATGGATGTGTCGAAAGCGTCCTTCGCTTCCGCCGACGAGATGGTCGCGCTGACGGGAATGCAAGTCGGAGGAGTAACTCCGTTTTCGTTGCCGGCCGGAGTACCTCTTTATATCGATGACCGCATTATGGCGCTCGACTGGATCATCCTCGGCGGCGGTGGCCGCAGTTTAAAGATCAAAACGTCCCCTGAAGTATTCCCGAAGCTCGGCGCGGAAGTCGTGTCGGGGCTGGCAATGTAGAAGAAAGGCTTCCGCCGAAACAGTCGTTTCATTAGTACTTCTTCAATTTAAAAGTAATGTTCTTTTTGTGTCCCTTCGTGCAAGGGAAGGTTAGTTCTGCCTTTTTTATTGTGGGATAAAATGCGCACGCGACATGAAAGCTATATAATCGGCCTCAAACTTAAGCCCAGATGGAATACCGATGTGCTGGGGGGAGGCAAGGTTATGACGTCTTTAGTTCTTGCCGTATTAGCAATGGCGGCTGTAGCGACCGCACAGTCGTCTCCCGTCACTTTTTCGAAGGACGTACTTCCCGTCTTGCAGAAGAACTGTCAGACCTGTCATCGACCGGGACAGATTGGCCCGATGTCGCTGCTTAGTTATCAAGAGGCGCGTCCGTGGGCAAAAGCGATCAAGGCTGCTGTCGCGACAAGGAAAATGCCGCCGTGGTCTGCTGATCCCAACTACGGGCACTTCACGAACGATCGTTCGTTGAAACAGAGTGACATCGACATTCTCGTGCAATGGGCTGACACCGGAGCCGCCGAAGGCAATCCAAAGGATGCGCCCGCACCGATTGAATGGCCCAAGGGTGGGTGGGGGATCCAGCCGGACGTCGTCATGGACCTACCGCCACACGAGGTGCCGGCAAAAGGGGTTCTCGAATGGGAATTGTTCGCGCTGCCGGCTCCGTTCAAAGGCGACACTTGGGTGACGTCGATGGAAATCCTGCCTGGCGACTTGTCGGTGGTGCACCACATTTGCTTCAGCTTCGAGAAGCATCGGCCCACCACGGTCTACAACCGCTACGAATGGGTGCAGGTACCGCGAGATGAGACGGGCAATCCCACGCCGGGCAACAGCGGGTTTGCCGAGTTGCCTGGAATGATCATCGCCTCGCGAGACGTGGGCAGCACGGAAGTCATACTCCGGCAGGGGCACCCCACTCTGAAGCAAAACCTTGATTTCTGCTACCTGCCCGGCGCAGGACCTGACGACTACCGTCCTTTGGATGCCGGGAAGTTCGTACCTGACGGATACGACATCATCGTGAGTCTTCATTACACGACAAACGGCACCGCCGTCACAGATCGAACCAAGATCGGCTTCACGGTGGCGAAGACGCCGCCGAAGAAAAAATTCGTTGTGCAGGGCGCCGGCGAGGATACCCCTGTGATTAAGCCAACGCCTGCCAGCACCAGGGCCGCATTTGCTTCCACGTATAATCCGGAATTTGCGATTCCGCCGAATGACGGGAGTTATCTGGCTCCCCCGATGGATATCACCTTCCTCAAGGATGTCGAAATCGTGCGGCTGCGTCCGCACGCGCATGTTCGCGGCAAGAGCGCTCAGTACAAGGTGACCTACCCGGATGGGCGTGAAGAAATCGTGCTGAATGTTCCGCACTATGATTTCAACTGGCAGCATTCTTACGCGACTTCGCTGAAACTACCGAAGGGCGCACGAATGCATTTTGAATTTCGTTACGACAATTCAGCCAACAACCAGTTCAATCCCGATCCGAATAGATGGGTCTATCAAGGGTTTCAAAGTTGGGAGGAAATGATGGCTCCTAACATCGGGTTCCTCGTGGAGCGCGATGCCGATGTGTCAAATCTGATGTCGTTGACGAATTGAGTCATGTGACTGCCTCACCTGGCGCCATCGATGGGGGTTCCGGCAATGGGTCGTGTTCTCTGGATTGCAATTTTGCTTGCGGGAGCTTGCTTGAGCACGCAAGCCCAATGGCTAAACCAACCTACTCCTGGGGCCCCTCGGAAACCTGACGGTAAGGTCGACATGACCGGGCCGGTTCCCCGGATGAACGGAAAACCCGACCTTTCCGGAATTTGGCAAGTCGAAGCGGAGCCTCGCGGTCCAGGACTGTTTGGATTAGGCGAATCTCCAAATTCGAAGTACTTCAGAGACATCCTCTCAGACTTCAAACGGGGCGAGGAACCGCTTACGCCGGAGGGCGCTGAACTTCTACGCCGGAACACGCAGCCGGGAGTCATTGGCCCTAATCTGAGATGTCTGCCTGATGGAGTGCCTCACGCCGACCTGTTGCCGGAGCCATTCAAGGTCATTCAGACTCCCGGCGAAGTTCTGATCTTGTACGAAGTAGAGACCATCTTCCGCCAGATCTTCACCGACGGCCGCAAACTTCCTGGCGATCCTTCCCCGACATGGTTAGGGTACTCGGTCGGCCGATGGGAAGGGGACACTTTCATAGTCGACACCGTGGGATTCAACGATCTCAGTTGGCTGGATGCCCGTGGCCATGGGCACAGTGAGGATATGCGTGTCGAAGAACGCTTCAAACGGCGCGATTTCGGTCATTTAGATGTGACAGTCACGATTACGGATCCGAAGACTTTCACCAAGCCGGTCACCATCAATTTCGTTGAGCAGCTTCTTCCGGACACAGATGTGTTCGAGCACATCTGCAGCGAAAACGAAAAGGATGCCGCGCACCAACCGGGCAGAGCGAACAGATAATGCGCGCCAAAAGGCGTGCTCGTAACTTCTGATGCGTCCACGCACTACATCTATAAATCGCAATCAGTGCGTCATCGCGTAGACAACGTAGTTTACGCCGAGCTCGTAGGCCGCCTTCGTAAATGGAAGTGGGTAGTCTGGATCGTCCGCGTGTTCCCACCCGTCGCCGATATCCATGTTGTGGTTCGCCATCACGATTAGCCGGCCCTTATCGTCGTAGAGAGCGCGCCAATGGGGCGGACCTTCCATCGCGGGCGGACCGCCAAAACGAAGATGCCGGTCGCCAGGAATTTGCACGTTGTGATCAATATCGAAAAAGATGTGCATGACAGGATCCGACTGGGCAACTTCTACGAATTCCTTTTCGGGAAACACTCTTTTCATTACCGACTCGAAGTACTCCCACTCATATTCCCCGTGGAAATCGTCAACCATCAGGAAACCACCGCGAAGCAAATACTCCCTTAAGCGCGCGGATTCCTCGCGGGTCGGATTCCAGCGACCGGCCGCGGGCTGTTGAAGCCACAGGAAGGGGTAGTCGAACAGACGGTCGTCGGTCAATTCCAAATGGCGGCT
>DATFXZ010000012.1:0-6542 GCA_035315305.1 Terriglobia bacterium
TTGTCTGCGGCCAGCAAATGCGCCGCGTTACTAGTAGCCGCCTTCAAAATGTCGGCTGGAGGGATCCCAGCTTCCTGCCACAGTTCCATTTCCCGATGAACCGCCGAGCCATGGAACGTGCCGAGGTTGCCGGAATCCGTACCGAGGACCAGCGGGACACCAGCGCGATAAGCGCTGACGAGGTTCTTCACCGCTCCTGTATTTTTCAAGTCCGGTATCCGCAGCAAAGCCGAATCCAGCTCGTGGTTGCTCATCCAGCTATGCATCTTGGCAAGTAGCTTTGCCGGCATGGTTTGCCGGACCAGGGCATCTTCCAAAAGCGACTCATCGCGGTGCGCAATTCGAACGATCGAGTCCAGGACAACCAGTGTCGGGTCGTAACGGATTCCTTTTGACGCCATTTCCGAGATGACTACATCCGGGATCAGGTCACGCATCGACCCGTGTTCGATACCATCAACACCCTGGTCGGCTGCATCCTTCACGTCTTCCGCCACGCCCGTGTGCACAACGACCGGAAGCCCGTGGCGCTTGGCCGCCTGAACAACCGCCTTAAAGACGTTCAGGTCCAGGCGTTCGAAGAGCGTTCCCGCTCCGCCGGCCTCGAGGACGGCTTTGATGCCATCCACTCCCTGTGAGGCCAGCCCATCCACACGCGCCGCAGCCTCAGAAGGATCGGAATACGCCGCAGCCATCTGGGGCTCCAACGACTTCCTCATCATCTCCGGCAGATACCTGAAGTATTCGGTGCCGTGTCCACCGGGAGCCGTAAACAGCGGACCTGTCATGAACAATTCCGTTCCGAGCATCTCACCGTTCGCAAGCCCGTGCTTGACTTTCAGAAGGTCGTCAGTCGCATCGCCGACGCTCTTCGCCGCGGTGACGCCGCTGTACAAGTATGCGCGGGCTGCGCGTTCCGGCCACTTCGCCATTTCCTGATCGAAACCGTCCGAGATCGCAATGCCCGGCGAACCGAAGTGGGCATGGACGTCGATGAGTCCCGGCAAGACGGTCTTCCCTGCACCTTCTATGGTGATATATGACGTCGAATCGGCTGCCGCGCTCCTGTCTTCCTCAACGACGTCCACAATCTTTCCGTTCTTCAAATAGACATCAGCGCGATCGACCACCTGGCCGTCACCGACAAACACCCGCACGTCGTGAATACGAAAACTGCTGCTCCGCGCCAACTGACGGTAAGCAATCGCTTGACGCACATTATTGGTGCCACCGTAGCTCTCCCAGGCTCCCAACGCGACGAACGGTGCAAGCACCGCGGCAACCCAAGCCTTCGCGCCGGAACTGACCCGGTCTTCCTTGCTCCATCGAAAAATTTTGAAAGAAATGATGAATCCCACCATGAATGTTGCAAGGAGGGCGGCAACGCTGCTGCCGTTGGCAACGAGCGATTCACCATTTTGAATGATGCCCTGCATCCCGGATTTCAGATAAGTTGCCGGCATGTACCCCGATAGGGTTTGTATCCATTTGGGAAGGTTGACCGTGGGAAATGTGGTGCCGCTCATGAACAACATCGGGAGATAGAGAATCTGGATGAGGATTTGCGCTTCCGCTGCCGAGTCCGCCACCGACGCAATGATCAATCCGATCGATCGGAACGCTGCGCTCCCAATTGCAATGAATGTCACCAGCGACAGCAGATTCGGGGGCGCCGGCATGTGGTAAACCCGATTTGCAAGCACCAATGTGAGGATCGCCGACGGCAGATAGATGAGAACGCCTGATACGAGCGACGCAAACAAAATTGGCGCAGGCGTAATGGGCGCGAGACGTAGACGACGCAAAATGCCGAGTTCTCGTTCCTGCACGGCGCGCATGCCCATTCCGAAGAAACCATTCCCCATGATGCCGATCGCAAGCACAGTGGAAACGATGAATTGCGCGCTTCCAAGACTCGCGCGCGCATTCATGAATTCGCCAAACATGAAGAAGAACACCATCGGGAACAGGTAGTTGAAAAACAGCACGGACCGTTCCCGCATCGATACGCGCAATTCCGATCTTAATAACGCGAAGTACGTCGTCATTGGTCCTCCTCGCCGGCCAGTCGTTCCCCGGTCAGCTTCAGGAATACGTCCTCCAGCGTCGGACGCGAAGCCGAGATGTCTATCAGCTCATTCGTTTCGGAATCGAGATATCGGACAAGGTGGGTTATCGCTTGTGCCAGATCCACCACTCGCAAACAAACCGTTCCATTCTCTACCTCGACAATTGAAACACCCGGCAATTTCGACAGAGCATCACGATCGGGAGGACGCCTCGTGCGCATTCGGATTTCGGAATCAACTGCGAGCCCGCATCCAATCTCTTCAAGCGTTCCCTGCCGGACGATCTTTCCACCGGCGACGATGGCGACACGATCCGCGAGTTGCTCCGCTTCGTGAATGTAATGAGTCGTCAGGAACACCGTCCTGCCTTCGGTGCGAAGCTGCCGCAGCCAATCGTGAATTGCGCGCCGGCTGTGTGCATCGACACCGGTCGTCGGTTCGTCCAGGAAGACAATCGGCGGATCGTTGATCATCGCCAGAATGAGGGCGAGCTTCTGTTTCTGGCCACCCGATAAATCCGCATAAAAGGCATTTGCCTTTTCGGTGAGCGCGAAACGTTCAAGCAGGTGCTTCGGGTTGGGAGTAGCGTGATACAGCCGCGCATACATCTCGATAACTTCCACAACGCGAATCTTGTTCGGAAATGCCGTTTGCTGAAGCACGACGCCGATCTGGGCCTTCAGCTGGTTGGCGTCGCGTGCCGGATCGATACCCAATACGGCGACGTCACCGCCATCACGCGGCCGGAGACCTTCGAGAATTTCCACTGTCGTACTCTTGCCCGCGCCATTCGGCCCAAGCATGGCGAAGATCTCGCCGGCTTGAACCTCGAAGTCGATCCCCTGAACGGCGCGAACGTTCCCGTAACTTTTAGTGAGTTGTTTGACGTGAATGATGGAACTCATGCTGCGGACATTACGGCGATCTAAAATCACCTTGCAGCACTTTTCGGCGAATCGAGGTTTTTTGCCGACGAACGGCGACTCCGTTACGGAGTGATTTTGCTGCTGCGATCGACAGACTCTTCAGCACCGACCATTAAGCCGGAAGCAAAATTATTGTCCTGGCAGATATATTCGAAGAGCTCCGAATCCGGTGTCCAGCTCATATAGAAGCCGCCCGTCCACGGCATCGTGTACGCGCCGGGATCATCGATGGTGACTTCGTATTTCATGTTATTCATATCGATGCGCGTGAACTTCTCGATCATGCGAAGTTTCTCGGTGTGCGGCAGTCCTTCTCGATCAATCCAAAAAGATTCACTGAATCCCGTAGTGTCTACGACGAGGGTCTCACCTTCCCAGCGGCCAATGGAATGGCCGTAATAACTCGGAGCAATTTTCTTGGGGTGCTCCTTAGCTGACATGTCGATCAGGCGCCACGTGTGCGGACCGCCAACATCAAAGATGTACATCCGCTTCAACTCCGGAAGCTCTAAGAACTCCACACCGTAGGGCGTGATGAATTGACGTGGACCGCCCGACGGCTTACATCGCGTGTGCGGCTCGAACGCGTTGTCGAGCCTGTAATCCAGGAGAGCCCGCGCCCACTGTTGAAAGGGAACCTGGCTGTATTTTGGATTGGGATATCTCAGTGCGTTCGGACCAGCGCCGGGACCACGCCCCACTCCGACGTCAGGAACAGCGAGACGGGCATCGACCGGAAACCACAAACCGGTTTCACCTGTGACTGGTCCGAAATTCACACGCCCATCCGGAAAGTGCGGCGTGGGACGAGGAGGCGTAACAGGTCCGCCACGGCCGCGGCCGCCTCCGGCCTGACCTTCCCCGGGGTTCAGGTTTGGACGTTGGCCTTGGCCCTGAGCCAATGCGGGTAGATGAAACGACAGAAAAAGCACCGCCACTCCCAAGATCCTGTACTTCATTACGAATCCTCCGGCTCATTTGTGTACCACGTATGGTGCGTGAGGATAAATAGAGGAGGAGAGAAAAGAGGAGCGCTGGATATGGCGTCTGAATGTTGCTCGCCAAAACATATTCCCCTCCTCGTGAGGAGGGGAATAACAAATCAAATCAAACCACAAATCAGGCGCGTCACTTCCTCGGTTTGTTCTGCGATGCGGCGCCGGGCTTGACATCGATTTTGTCGTCGATCATTACTCCAGGCTGCGCTTTCCGCGTAAGCTCAACGGCTCTAGTACGAAGGGCCTCCGACGCTACGGTACCGGATAACGTCACCCGATTGCTGTCGGCATCCGCGCTGACGGACAGATTCGCGTCTCGTAGTTGAGGATCTGAATTCAGCTGCGTCTCGATCTTCTTCTGCAGGTCAGAATTCGACATGCGCCCAGTCTCGCGTGCCGCCTGGGTTGTGGACTCTCTACCCCTCGTGCAGCCAATCTGGAATGAGAAACAAACCAATAAACCGGCAAGCATTATTTGCTTCATGTAAGTAATCCTCCAAACGACCGAATCTTCATTCCTGTATGAAGCAATTGCTTTACCAGCTACTTTACGCGGAATAGCGATGCCACGACGGCATCGCTATTCCGTCGTGGATCTACTTCTTCGAATCAGCGTTTTTCTTAGCTTCCGCCTCCTTCTCTTCCTTTGCTTTCTTAGCGGCTGCTTTTTTGTTAGCCTTCTTCTTTTTGGAGGCTTCTTTTTTCGCGTCCTTTTCCTGCTTTTTGTCAGCCGTTGTCTGTTGGTTCGTTGTTCCGGTCGCCGACTGTGACCAGGCTGGCATCGACAGCATGAGAGCGAAGACAGAAGCGAAGGCTAAAGTCATCCATTTCTTCATCAAAGTTACTCCCCCCAAATTTTGAGTGTTTTTCTCCATCACACAGACGATCTGCGATGGCCGAGCCAGTCTAGAAGCGGATGATTAAGCAGGCATTAGCCAAACATTAACTCCAGTTAATGTCGGCAGTGGAACCGCTGGTAACACGATACCGTGAGGATTCACTTGGCGTGTGACCTGCAGCCTGTGCGCTAGATCGTTTTGTCGAATGGAAGGAGGGTTTTCGGACAATGAACAACTTCACTTTCCGAACGATGGTTGTTTCGATGGTTCTGGCGGTGTTTTTGGTTCCTCTCTACGCGCACCACGGTAATCAATTCCTCTCGAAGGCCATGGAATCGAACACCTTCGAGGTGCGGCTCGGCGAGATGGCCGTTAACAAGACACAAAACAATCAGGTCAAAGAGTTTGCTCAAATGATTGTACGGGACCATACCCAGGCGCTTGATCAAATGAAAAAACTCCGCGACGCTCGTATGGCGGATTCGGTCTCGTCAAAGGGCCAAGTCGACAATAAGACGACCAAAAACATGCCTGACGTCCAGCTCACGCCCGAACATCAACGCACACTGGACAGGCTTGCATCCCTTTCGGGTGCGGACTTTGACCGTGAGTTCATGGATATGATGGTGCGCGACCATCAACAAGCCATTCGCGACTTCGAGGCCCAATCTCGCGCTCACGGAAATGTGATCAGCAGCAATCCGCAGAAGAGCACGAGCGCCGGCCAAGCCCCAACGCGCAACAAACCCGCGGCAGCGGACCAAAAGAACTACTCGCATTCAGAATTGACTCGGGATCTCGATACTGCGGAATTTGCAGCCTCTATGTTGCCGACGCTACGCCAGCACCTTGACCAGGCGGAAGCAATTCAAAAAGAACTAGCGACAAAGTAACATCGTCGACGCCTAAGCCCGGCCTGAAAGTCGGGCTTAGAGCCCGCTCGTAATTCTTGCCCTCACACTCTCCAGCAAAGTCAACCGGTCTTCCAACCTCTCCCTATACTCGCGGGTATCCGTACGGCTGATTTCAGTTAGGAGTTCCCTCTCCGCGCTCGCGAAAACCTCTATTAGAAAATCACGCTCAGGCTCCGTCAGTTCGATGGTTGTGACGACGGGTGTCCTTGAGTTCATAGAGAACACTCCATAAACATTTAGACGATACCCGCCATCTGCGGCTGCTTCTTCGGAAATCGGGATGCATCAAATTTGGGTATGCCCGTACAAATTGTGCGAAATGAAGTCCCACAGGGTCTTCAGCAATCAGTGGCGGCGGGAATTTTTTCTGCTATTGGTGACCGGCTTGGGCTTTGGGAAGTCGACATTACCTCCGAATTGAAAGCTAATGCCTGGGACGTAGAAGTTTTCGGCCCGAATGATTTTCACTGGGCGCGCCGCTTCTCCGGCGAAGACCGCGATGCTGAAGTCATCTCCGAAGCCATTCGCACCGCGGTGATTGAAGAAGCGGCGTGAAATTGGTATGAAACAGGCGCTGCCGTGACAAAGCTTAGCGCTCAAGTCAGTCTGCCTCTTCCGGAAGGCGTGCAAGCCATGCTCGCCAAGATCGCTGCATAGAGTTCAAAGAACTGTCGCACTTCAGGAGGGACGTCGTGAATAAGCAACTTACGGCTGCAACCGCCGCGATCGCCGGCGCCATTGGGATGTATCTTCTCGATCCCATCTTCGGCAAACGCCGGCGTAGTCTTCTTATGGA
>DATFXZ010000013.1:0-4064 GCA_035315305.1 Terriglobia bacterium
CGAAGCGCAGGTGGCAACGATGGAGGATGCACTGGTTGTATCCACTTACACCTCGCTTCAAAATGAGGACACGTTGAAAAAGATCATTACGAATAAGCCGGATCCAGGGGTCATGCTGGCAAAGCTGAGCCCTGTCGAAGCACTACGCCGGCCGGCTGCTACAGACGTCATCCCGATCGACGAAGCCATCCGGATTGCGCTGGAGAATCGTCCCGAATTGAAGCAGACGCAGCTGGCGCTGCAGAATGCGGCCATCGATGTCAATTACACAAAAAATCAACTTCTGCCGGTGTTCGACGTTAATGCGATGTACGCCCAAAACGGTCTAGGCGGAGTTCAACGATTGAAGTCCTCGCTGGGCGGCAACACAGTCGTCGGCATCGTGCCGGGGGGACTCGGCGACGCTTTCGGTCAACTCTTCGGTTTTGGCTACAACACATACTCTTTTGGCTTCAATCTCCAGATTCCCTTGTCCAACAAAGCGGAAAGAGCCGACCATGATCGAGCAATCGGTGCTAAGCAGATGGCGACATCACAGGTTGACGCCACAGCCCAACAAATTGCACTAGAGGTTCGCAATGCGATGAATCAGGTCGAGATGAACCGCGCCCATATTGAGTCGTCGCAGAAAGCACGGGAATTTGCGCAACAGACGCTCGATGCGGAACAACAAAAATTAGAACTCGGTGTTTCGACGTTGTTTTTTGTGCTGCAAGACCAGACAAACCTGGCAATCGCACAGACCAATGAAATTCAGGCAATGGTGAATTACACTAAGGCCTTGGTCACACTTGACCGCGCGATGGGCCTGACACTATCGCACAATCACATCGAAATCGAGAACGGCAATCCCAGTCTTGCCGCAAACAGAGCAAACTGAGAGAACGGCTTACGTATGAGGAAATCCGCAATAGCGAACTTGTCGTCTGTTTTTTTTCTGGTGCTGTTTCCCGCGGCCGCATCGGCACAACGGAGCGTGCCTGCTCTCCAGCAATTCAGCAGGTCTTTACAGGAGCTCTCTGCATCGATTTCGCCGTCGGTAGTTCAGATCACCGGCACGGGATACGGATTGCAGCCGGATGAACAACAATCAGGTGCGAACGTTCTTTCGAAACAACGCAGCACAGGGTCTGGAATCGTTGTATCCGACGACGGCTACATCATGACCAACGCACATGTCGTCGACGGTACACGGACGATACGTGTGAAGCTGAACGGCATGGCCGGACCGCGCGGTACTGTTTTCGAGGCTAAGCTGATCGGCAAAGATCAGCTGTTGGATGTGGCGCTTCTTAAGATCGAGGCAAGCGGGCTCAAGACGCTCCCGTTCAGTAACTCGACGGAACTGCAGCAGGGCGAACTCGTGCTCGCTTTCGGCAGTCCGCTTGGAATGGACAACTCGGTCAGCATGGGCATCGTGAGCGCGCCGGCACGTCAGCTCGACGAGGACGATCCCAGAATTTTTGTTCAGACCGACGCTCCCATCAATCCCGGCAACAGCGGCGGACCTTTAGTCGATACTGCGGGACGTGTTGTCGGAATGAACACGTTTATTTTCTCGCAATCCGGTGGCAGCGAAGGGATCGGTTTCGCAATACCGAGCAACGTCGTTCGGTACGCATACGCGTCCCTGAAGAAGGACGGGCACGTGCATCGGGGACAGATCGGCATTTTTGTTCGGACCATCACACCTAATTTGGCCAGAGCATTCAACCTCGAGGCGGAAAATGGTGTGCTCGTCGAAGACGTCATACCCAATGAGCCGGCCGACAAAGTTGGAGTGGAAGTCGGCGATGTGGTTATGAGCCTCGGCGGCAGGCCGGTTCGCAGTGTGCGCGATCTGTCGCTAGAACTTTACCAATACGTGATAGGAAACACTGTACAGTTGCAGGTTCTCCGAGATGGAAAACCGTTGATGATGAACGTGGAGGTTACGGAGCATCCCACCGATCAGCAACGGCTTGCCGATATGGTCACGCCGGAGACGAGCCTGGTTCTCAACCTCGCAATTCTAGGATTGACGGTCGACGAGAAGGTTCTGAACCTGCTTCCGAATCTTCGCTCCAACGACGGCGTTCTCGTGGCTGCGTTGTCCGGACCGTCGCGATACTTCGGAGATCAGCCTCAGCAGGGTGACGTCATACACACCGTTAATGGGAGTCGCGTAACTACAGTCGAAATGCTCCGGTCCACGCTAGATAGAGTGAAAACTGAAGATCCGCTCGTGCTTCAGGTTGAACGCGACGGAAGGTTGATGTTCCTGGTATTGGAGTCGGATTAAGCTGCTAGCCGCGGATCGGGGAAACGGGGTCAGACCCTTCTCGCGAAGCGTGAGTACTACGTGAACGATGACTCCCGTTGGCGGGAGGGGGTCTGACCCCATTTCCCCCTTCTGTTAATTCCCTTGTCTCCCGACAATCTGCAGGAACTGATCCATCGGGCCGGGCTGCCCGTGGATCGGTACGTGTTGGGCGACGTCAAGCTTCAAACGTTGGATGTTCTGTTGGAGAGTTCTCATGTTCGCATTCGGAGCCGGCGCCGCTGCGCCCTGAGCGGGTGGTGAGTACAAATCTGCGTTCACCAAGATTTTTTCTTTGGGGAAGTATGCGATCAGCATAGTTGCGGCGTGATTCAGTCCTTGCACGGGGTAAACATCAACCGTCCGCGTACCGTCGCTTAGGACGTATTTTTGGTTCACCGTCTCAATGGGCAGAGGCCGTCTGCCTCCGACAAAGTACGGATAAAAAGTAGAGAACCTGTCCGGTTGCAGTGTGCGTGCAGCCGGGTTGAATAGCACTCGCTCGTAATACTCGCGATTCGCTTGATGCGTCACGATCGTCGCGCCTTGCGCGAGGTAGGTCCGGAGCCCGCCGGAGTGATCGAAGTGATGATGTGTATTCACGACGTAGCGAATCGGCTTGTTGGGAATCAGGCGGTTGACTTCGCCAAGCACTGCGATTGAGCGTTCCTCGTTGAGCGGCGCCTCGATCACCGCGGCAAAATCGCGGAACTCGACGGCAATACTGTTATGACTGCCGCCCGCAATGAGCCAAACTCCATCCGCCAGCTTTTGCGATTCCGCGCGCTCGCGCGGCGCGGCTGCTTTTTGCACGGCATCCGGAACCGTGAGGGCCGGAACGCTGACGTTCGGCTGGACATTGTTCAACGTGATCTCCATCGAGTTGTGGGCGACGCTGAGCCGTGGGTCACCTTGATGGATATGGAGCATGGTGGGGAATTTCACGCCACCATAATCCTTATAATTTGTGTATCGAAGCTCATACAACATGTCCCCGTAGACAGGGTTGGGAATCCACGTTTGCACCAGTTCTAGAAGATTTTCGTCATTGAAAGTCCCATTGACCCTGTATTTACCCATTGCTGTGAACGAGACCAGTGTCGCCTTCCCGTTCTGTGTGATCGCGCCCGGCGATGCGGGAAACGTCAGTGAGACGGCTGTTGGGTTCGCCGCTTGCGCCGCCTTAAGGAAGCCATGCGGTGTGAGCAAAATGTCGAGTTGCCTGAACTCCGCAACCGAAATTCCCGCAAGATAAAAACCCGGCTGCGGCACCGGATTTTGTCCATCAATGTTCCAGGCATAATTGCCGCTGACGATCGCGACTTGCTGTTGTTCACCTTGAAGCGGCGTGCCGCCGCCCCCGCGGGGTGGGTTGTTTCCTTGTCTGCGGGTCAGTTCCTCACGTGATAGTCGGGCCTCGTAGTCGATCGTGCGCGTATAGCGCGTCACCTCAAAGCGTGGCCAATCCTCTTCAGGACTAAAGCTCTGACCGACGGCAGCATTCCAGCCCGTACCGGAATACTGAATTGTTTTCACATTGGCCGTACCCATGGCCTTCACGGCAGCCTGCAACACGCCTCGAGCGTCCTGTGCGCTCAGCGTGTCTCTCACGGCGATGCTGAGGGCCAGGAGTAAACCGATTACAAACACCTTTCGTGCCATAGAGTCTCCTTAAACTGAGTGTCGAAGTTCGAAGTCCTTGCTATTTCCCCTCTAAAGCGCGGGCGCCACTGAGCGTAGTAAACATGCTGTAGTTTCCCTCATG
>DATFXZ010000014.1:0-12327 GCA_035315305.1 Terriglobia bacterium
CGTCATGCATCCTACAGATAGAACCAGGGCAAATTGAGGGGGCGGCTGAACCCCGTTTCGTCCAAGAATCTGAACCCGGTCGAGAGTCCCGACCATGAGTTCCTCGCGACCGGCTGGAAACGCGTTCGACTTGAGAATGTAGGTGATGATGTCGACATACATCTCATCCGACAACGGTCTCGTGTCCGGCGTGCGAAAGCGCAACGGCGGCATCTCGGTCTTGATCAAGTTGAAAAGTGGTTTAACACTGTAATCGTGCCAGCGATCCATGAAGGTGTTACCCTTCAGAGCAGGAAACTCGCCTTTTCCGCCTAAATCCGGCTGATGACACCCCGCACAATGTTCCGTGTACGCCTTCTGCCCCCGTTCCGCTTGAGCGTCAGTGTAGGCGCCGTCCCATACACTTTTCTTCGCGGTTTGAAGTGGAAGAATTAGACCCAGAAAGGAAAGGAGCATGGTCCACCTGGCCGCCATGATTCGGAATTTATCATGGATGTGCCTTGATCCGCGTAATCCGCGGCTCACATCTCCAGATGTGAATTTCAGAAACTGACGATACAATGCCTACCACATGCAGAAGACGCTCGTTTTCCTGGCGCTTGCTCTAAGCGCACTCGCTGGCTTCGTCGCAGTGTTTGTGCTGGCGGATACGCCTTCGGACAACATCCCCGAATTTTTCTTCACACGGCTTGCGTACAGCGAAAACGGTTCGCGAGGCTTCGGCCGGTTCGTTCCTAAGAGTTTTCGTTGTCCGGAATTTGGCGGAGGCAATTTTTTCCCACAGCAAGGAGTTGGCTGGTCCATGGACAGTCCCGGCGCGGACTGCAAATACATGGGCGGAATTCAGCGGCTGACAAATCTCCGTGTCTATCCGAATCCCAACATGATTCGAATCACCGATCCTGATCTATTTCAGTACCCATACGCATACATGGTAGAACCCGGCGGTCTGGATTTAACGGACGAAGAGGTCGTCAGTCTTCGTGAATATCTCCTGCGTGGCGGATTCCTCCATGCGGACGACTTCTGGGGGCTCCGCGAAAAGGCGAACTTCGAATACGAGTTGCGACGCGTCCTGCCAGAGTATCGGATGGAAGTGCTGCCTCTTTCTCATGAGGTATTTCATACCTTCTTCGACATCGATCAAATTATTCAGATCCCCGGGGAGCGGGCAGGTTGCCTGGGAGGACGAACCTATGAAGTCGCAGACGACAGAGATCCGAGAGTCTACGGCATTTCTAACGAGAACGGCCGGCTCATGGTCGTCGTCACATACAACTCGGATCTCGGCGACGCCTGGGAATACATGGACGAAGCATGCTATCCCGAAAAATACTCCGGTCAGGCCTACCGTCTCGGCATGAACTTCATCGTGTACGCGATGACGCATTGAAACTGTAGCGGTTAAAGCCGGCGCCTACTTTAGATACTCCGCAACTTTAGCGACACCTGCTTTGGCGCAAGCATCGTCTTGTTCTTGGCTCGATCCGGAGCTACCGACACCACCGATAACCTCATTACCGACTCGTATCGGGACACCTCCGCCAAGTGCCAGAATGTCGGCAACATCTCGTTGGGCCGCATATGCGCCTTCGCTTGTGCGCTTTTGAAATTCCAAGGTTGTCGTGCGGAACATGCGAGCCGTGTATGCCTTTCGTCGCGCCATCTCGGCCTGCTGCGCAGTCGCTTCCTCATCTCTTAAGATCACCATAATCTGACCCGCGCGATCGACAACCGCTACCGCAGTGTTAAACCCTTTCGATTTGCACTCCGCGAGCGTCCCTTCCGCAATAGTCTTCGCCAGGCCGAGCGAGAGATTGCGTTGCGTCACAGGCCCCTGCGACGCTGCGATGCCGGCACACAGAATCATACCGATGCTGATTCCCACTACTGCTTTGAGCGTATACATTACGCCTCCTTCAGAATTCTTGTTTGCCCACTACTTCCATTAGCGCCCGTACACGGTCAAGATCAACGGCGTTGGTTGTAATCCCATCGTGCTTTAGCGCTGTACCCACGATCACACCATCTGCGATTTTAAGAACCGTCGCAACGTTCTCGATATTGACACCACTACCGGCGAACACCGGCACCGAAGTTGCAGCTTCTTTCGCCAGGCGTAAATCTTCAAATGCGGTTTCCTTTCCAGTAGCGGTGCCGGTCACGATAACAGCATCTGCCCCACCGCGCGAAATGATCTCTTCCACTTCGTCCTGCAGTCGACGCGTGGCAACCGGAGCGGAATGCTTCACGTCGACGTCGGCAAAAATTTTCGCATCTGAACTCAGCAATTTTCGATAACGGAGGGTCTCGTGTGCGGTTCCTTCGATCAATCCTTGATCGGTCACTCTGGCGCCCGCGTGAATATTCACTCGAATGAATTCTGCGGAAACCGCCGATGCGACCGCGATCGCGCTCTCGGCGTCATTGCGGAGAACGTTAATGCCTAACGGCTGATCAAAGCTGCGCCTGACCTCACGTCCGATTGCACTCATGAACGCAACGGTGTGCGGTGGCACGCGATGGGATAAAAGGGTGCATCGCCGAAATTTTCGAGGATGAACGCATCGACTCCGCCGCCCGCCAGGGCGCCCGCATCGTTCAAAACCCAATCAATGATGCTGTCGAATGCGAGGTGATTTCTTGGTGAGCCCGGCAGCGCCGGCACGTGCAGCACTCCAATGATGCGGCCGATGGAATTTTTCATGCGTAAATTCCGGAACGGTTGCGTAATTACTAAATTCGCAAAGCATCGTTACTTGAATTTAGGTAATTACGCAACCGTTCCAGAATTTCCTACTTCTCCGTCGCCTTCTCTATTTTTTCTTTGAGGGCTTCCAACGTTGCCCGCTGTGGCGACTTCGGATTTTTTGCAAGGAAGATGTTGGTCTGCTCCAAAGCTTCGTTGTACCGGGCGGATTTCGTATAGACATTTACGAGCATCAACCGCGCATTCTGCTCGTCCGCATTTAATTCCAGGGCGCGTTTGAGACTGGTTTCCGCCTCGCCATACGAACCCATCTTGTACCGCGTGGCGCCAAGGTAAAGGTGTGCGGATGAAGAAAGCGGATTACGGCGAGTCGATTCCTCCAGAACGTCCTCAGCCTTTTTGAACGTAGCCGCAGCCTCCTCGGCGCGGCCCGCATCGCTGTAGCCCTCGCCTCTTTGGTAGTAGAGCGTTCCGAGATTGATCAACGGTTCGGCCGCCTTCGGGCTCAAATCGCGCGCCCGCAGAAGCGCAGTCTCTGCCTGATCGTACTTTTGCAAACCGATATATTGAATGCCCAATGAGTGCTGGGCCTCGTAGAAGTCGGGCGCCAACTTCAATGCGCGTTCCAGACCTTCTGCGGCTTTGACTCGATTTCCTTTCGACGACTCCTTTAGCGCCTTTTCATACTCGTCCACCGCTTTCCCAGGAATTTTCGCTCGCAACTGTTTCAGGTCTACGACAGTCCCCTCCTTCCCCGACTCCGTCACTGTGGACTCCCGCTCCAGGAAAATGGTGAGAAACGTCTCGTATGATCCTCTGAAGTCACCGAAGAAAAGACGCTCACGATATGGCTTAAAGCCGTCTATCTTCACGACTGCGTAGATGTTTTGATCTGGTACGATGCCGTTTCGTTCGAACGTGAATTCCCCATTGGAGTCGGCAAACCCGAACCCCAACGGCTGGCCTCCATCGGTTTCGAATCGAACCTCTGTTATAGCCGCGTCCAGCCCATGTGGCCCGGCGATGATTCTTCCGCGGATTCTCAGAGACTGATTCGGAGCAGGCGTCGGTGTCACGTTAGGCTGCCGCGGCGGTTGAGGTGTGGGTTGCGGTGTCTGCGGCTGCTGGCCGCCTTGCGGAGCCTGCCCACCCTGGGCATTAACCAAACACGTCGCACAGACGACGACCAGACAAACCGCCAAAATTGTACGGAGTGACAGGGCTCGCATCTTGTCTCCTGGGCCACAGAATAGGAGTATTCTATCATCCGCCGGAGGAAACCCATGGCAACCGAGTTGAAAATCAAGGTCAACGAACAAGTACGGGCGGTCTCGTCCGCGCCGGACACGCCCTTGCTTTACGTTTTATCCGATGAATTGAATCTGCAAGGACCACGATTCGGCTGCGGTCTTGGGCAATGCGGGTCGTGTTCCGTACTCGTCAACGGAGTTGAAACCCGGTCATGCACGACGAAGGTCTCGGCAGTCGTGGGCAAGTCTGTTACGACGCTTGAAGGTTTGCCCTCATGGTACGCCGCCCAACGAAAACTCTCGAACACTCCGGCGCTGCATCCGCTTCAACAAGCAATGATCGATGAACAAGCCGTGCAGTGCGGGTATTGCTTCAACGGCATGATCATCAAAGGATCAGAGCTTCTCTCGAAGATCCCTCAACCAAGCGAGACTCAGATCCGATCCGCAATGAACGGGCACCTCTGCAGGTGTGGAACGTACCCTCGAGTACTGAAGGCGATCCAACGCGCATCAGTTGCGATGAAGGCGGTGACGAAATGAGTACTCGTCGTGAATTCATTAAAAACGGTGGCGCCCTTGTCGTGGGATTTTCTCTCGGCGATACGTTGTTTGGTCAAGAACGCCCAGTCCCTGCGGCCCGTTCGCTCGACCTGAAGCAGGTCGATACGTGGCTTGCTATTCACTCAGACAACACGGCAACCATCTACATAGGTTTCGCAGAGCTTGGGCAAGGAGCGTCCACTGCCCTGCTCCAGGTTGCAGCGGAAGAACTGGACCTCGATATGAGCCAGCTCAAGACAGTGCAACTCGACACGACGGTTACACCGAACCAAGGCGGCACCTATTCCAGCGCCGCCATCAATCGTGGTTCACCGCAGGTTCGGAGTGCCGCGGCGGAAGCCCGGCTTGCGCTGCTCCAGCTTGCATCGAAAAAGTTGCAGACTCCTGTCGAACGCTTGACGGTATCGAAAGGTGTCGTATCCGTTGCGGGCAATGCGGACCGCTCAGTCAAATATGGAGAGCTCGTTGGCGACAAACCCTTGAATCTCCCCGTGAGTGGTTCCGCTCCGGTAAAGCCTGCAGGCGAGTACAAATTGGTCGGAACTTCGATGCCCCGTAATGACATTCCACAAAAAGTGAGCGGCCAGTATCTCTATATGCAGCACGTGCGCGTGCCTGGAATGCTGCATGGACGCGTCGTACGGCCGCGAGGGCAAAGCGCGTACGGTGCCGGGGCAAAGGTCCTGAGCATTGACGATACGCCGATTCGCGGCATTCTTGGCGCCCGCGTCGTTCGGCGCGGCGATTTCGTTGGCGTTGTAGCCGAAAAGGAGTGGGATGCGGTTCGGGCAGCGGAACTGCTGAAGGTGACGTGGGACATCAAGCCCGTGCTTCCCGGCAGCGCCGGCTTGTACGCAAAGATGCGTTCGGAGCAGACGCAGGACAGGGTCGTCCTCGAAAAAGGGAATGTCGATGCCGCAATAACCGGTGCTCCGCATGTTGCGACTCAAATTGGCCGCGGCCCATATCACGCCCACGCTCCTTTCGGACCCAACTGTGCCATTGCCGACGTAAAAGCGGATTCGGCGTTGGTCATCTCCACTACGCAAGATATCTACGGAACGCGCGCGAGTCTCGCCCGCGTCCTCGGAATTCCGGCTGAAAAGATCCAGGTTCGTTATCAGGAAGGGGCGAGTAACTACGGACACAGTTGTCAGGACGACGTTACGCAAGCTGCTTCCATCATGTCGCAAGTTGCCGGCCGTCCGGTTCGGTTACAGTTCATGCGTTGGGATGAACATGGGTGGGATAACTACGGTCCCGCGCACGTCGGAGAGGTCCGGGCCGCGGCCGACGCAGAAGGGCGCATCGTTGCGTACGAATACCACGGGTGGCAACACAATTGGAGCAACGTCGAGACTTCGGCGCAGCTCATGGGGATAGCTGCCGCTGAACGCGAAGGAACAGCCGCGCAACAAGTCAGCCCATTGAATCTGGGCTCGATGTATGATGCCGCGAACCTGAAACTCGTGAACCACCGTGTGCCCGGCATGGGTTACCTGAAAGGCGCGTGGCTTCGCTCTCCGCTTGATCTCTCGTTTTCGTTTGCCTCGGAACAGGCGATCGATCAGCTCGCGTATCTGTTGAAGATGGATCCATGGACATTTCGCCAGCGAAATATAAAGGATGAGCGCTGGTTGGGAGTTATTAACGCTGTAGCAAAGGCCTCGAATTGGAAGCCGCGCATGTCCGCAGCGAATTTATCGAATTCCAGGATCGTGACCGGCCGTGGGATCGGCGTTGGTACACATCTCGCGTCCTATGGCGCGGCAGTCGCGGAGATTGAACTGAATAGGGAGACGGGACGGGTTATTGTAAGACGCCTATATGGAGCGATCGACGCAGGTCTCGCTGTAAATCCGGGCAACATCGAAAACCAGATCAGCGGCCAGCTGATCCAGACCGCAAGCCGGATGTTAAAAGAAGAAGTGACGTTCAACACGACCAATGTCACGAGCCTCGACTGGAATACGTATCCGATCCTTCGTTTCGAAGAAGCTCCTGAAGTCACTCCGATTGTTGTACAACGCTTGAATGAAAGATCCACGGGAGCCGGCGAGGAAGTGATGGCCGGCGCAGCGGCAGCAATTGCAAACGCGTTCTTTGATGCCACCGGCGTGCGCATGCAAGAGTACCCGCTGACACCAACGCGTGTGTTGGCGGCTTTGCGCGGTTAATCTACTTGAAACTCCCGGCAAAGCGCTGCCACCAACCCATAAATGGAGAAAGCACGACTTCACGAAAACCCCACACGCCATTCGTTTCGGGAAGCCCGGTTTCAGGCCACTCGCCTCTTGCCGGCCGCCAATATGTTCCGAAGACCCAATCCCAAACGGGAAAGAATGCTGCGTAGTTCCTGCCGAGATGACGAGACTCAATACTGTGGTGTATCCGATGATATTGCGGACCGGTCAACACGCCCGTGAATGGCCCAAGACTCACCCTGATGTTTGCGTGAAAAAAACTGCTCCATTGACGTATCAATGCCGCTGCCACTACTGAGTAAACTGGAGCAATCGAAATCAGCCAGTTCATCGGCAGGAATATGAAGAATGCTCTAAAGAACTCTTCAAGCCAGTGATGTCGATAATTCGTGGTGACATTTAAGCAATGTTCGGAATGATGGAGCCGGTGAACCTGCCATAACCACGGCCACGCATGTTGAAAGCGGTGAAACCAGTAATAGAAGAAGTCGAAAACCAAAAAAGGGATGAACGCCAAGACAAATCTGCTGGCTGGATCAGTTCCAATTAGCGTCAAGTCCACACGAAGGCGCGGTCCACCCAGGTGTCTCGCGATCTCGCCCGATAGGAAGCCACCCAAAAGAAGTGCAACAGGGTTAAGGAAGACAAAAACCAGATTCGCGCGAACATCCGCCGCCAGCTCTTGAACTCTGGGATTTCGATAGGCCGGCAACAGGCGTTCCATAAAATGGAATCCGACATAACCAAGAACAACGGCGCCCCAGGCTGACCACAACGCTTCGAGTGAGTAATTCGCGTGCAACCAATCCCACATCACTGCATTTGCCAATGTTTCGGTACGATTCGAAAATTCCTCCAGACCGTTGTCGGTGAATCTCCTTTTTTCAGAAGGATCCGATCATTGAACAAAGCCACCACTCCGTCTCCGTCGAGATCATATTCAATTTTCGTGTCCGACGGCATCTTCACCGGAAACTCTCGCTCCGGCTCATTTTGAATAAAGATCGGGCCGTCCGGACTCCAGACGACACCAGGCACGAGCGGACTTACCTGTGCGATTTCGACCGAGTCATAGGGCAGGCGAGAAAACGTGAAGGGGACCATGCCGGCTCCGTTATCGTGGAAGCCGGCGCCGGATGGACGGCTATAGAGCCTCAATGGAATGCGGTCGTTCAAAGCCAATGTTTTGAGCACAGTTAATTTCACCGCAATCGGCTCGGCCAGCGAGTAGCCGAATAGACCGTTGTGCTGCACGATCAAGTCGCCCGGCGCCGGGATCACGTCTGTCGTCGCGAGGGTCAAGATACCGTTCTGTTCCAGATAAAATCGCACACCCGACTCTGCGGCGCTCCATACGCGAAATCCTTGCCGCTGAAGCGGCACGACAACTTGTTCCACCAGATTCCGATTCAGGTTTACGAATCTGAAGTCCACATAAGCGAGAGCGATCGAGAACGCTACGGTCGGAATCAGCGTCAGAATCAGTCGACGTTCACCCGAATTGCCAAAGAGCACAAGACATAATGGCGCAATAGCCAGCAGCATGTAGCGCGCGGTAATCATCTCCGCGGCCACGATAAAAAAAAGCAGAACCGTTGGCACCCAGAGTAGAAGAAACGCTTCACCATGATTTTTTCCAGCCCCGATCAGGCGCCGTGCTTCTGAAACAAAGCCCGCGAGCATCGTGACGCCAGCTGCTGCGAGCAGAATGAACCACGCGCGGTAAGCAAAAGATGACCAGGAAACAAACAGCGTGAGCACAGCAACGACAGGGATGCTGGTTGCCGTCACTCGCCAATTTCCAAAACTTAACGCAGAGAAAATGGTGAGGCCTCCCAAAAAACTCAGGGTCGCGAGGACGTTCCGAAAAATGGAGCCGTGCGCCGTGTAATAACCGATTGTCTGGATAAGCGGAAATTCACCAAAGTGAATCGTCATCGCTGTGAGCCAAATCGCCAGCGCTGCAGGCGCTGCACAAACAGCCAGCATTTCTTTGGAGGGCCGTCGTGCAATGATCTGAACGAACAACAAACAAGTGAGTGGAACGAGTGCGGTGTAGCCGGTACCGGCCGCGAGAATGAAGCAGGCGGCAGCCGGAACTAGCAAGCCTCGGCGGCCCTGGACATGACCGAAGTACAACGCGAATCCAACGAGCAGAAAAGCGAGCATCGGAATGTCCATCATCATCGTTGAGCTGTAGACGAAGAAAGCGGCGTTCGCGGCGAATAACAGCGCCACGAGAAAAGGATGCGGTGTGAAGCGTCGGGCCAGGTTATAGAAGCCGAGCACTGCGCCTATCGGGAATATGGAAAACGCGATTCGAAAAGGAACTTCTCGAAACTGGCCGAAAATCGAATACAGGAGCGCGAGGTAGTATTCACCGACGGGTGGATGCGTATGCGAAGCTAGGTTTGCGCTGCGCGTGCCGAAAAATATCCAGGGCGTGTCTTGGGGGAAGAACCAGTTAGTCTGGGCAGACTGAGCCACATGCAAGAAGATATGTTCGTCCAGATAAACGGCGCGCGACGAGAAGGGAATGATTCCGGCCAGGACGATGGCCGCAAGTAAAACGTAATTTCTCATGAAGTAAAGCGCTGATGATACCAGACGGAAGAAATTTTGAAATCGGACGAATCCTGCATCTCAAAGCCGAAATCCGAAATCTTAAATTGCACTGATGATCCAGATGACCCCGGTTCCGCGGGCGATTGCCAGTCCAACCTAAGATTTCGGATTTCGGCTTTGAGATGCAGGATTGTCCGATTTCAAAATTTCTTCAGCCCGTATTCCTCAAACCCGCCGAAATCCCGTTGATCGTTGCAGCCAGAGCGTCATTGAGCTGAGGCGTGTCCTCTCCACCTCGCTTGCGACGTAAAAGGTCCACCTGGATGAGACTCATTGGGTCCACGTATGGATTGCGTAGTCGAATCGATCGCGCCAGCACGCGATTGTTTTCCAGAAGCTCGGTTTGATTGGTGATACGAAGAACGGCGGCCCGAGTCCGCTCGAATTCTTCTGAGATGAGACTGAACATGCGGTCGCGTAGAGCGATGTCATCAACCAGGTCTGCGTAAAGACGGGCGATGGAGAGATCGGACTTGGCAAGCCCCGTTTCTACGTTACGGATCAAATCGGCGAACAGGGGGAATCGGGCAAGCATCATCTGAAGCATTTGCTTGTCGGGGAAGCGATCGAGCGCGTATCCGACGCCGAACCATCCGGGAAGACCATGCCGGCTTTGCATCCAACCGAATACCCACGGAATCGCACGTAGATCATCCAGATTACGCGTCGCGCTACGGCGTGCCGGTCGCGATCCGATTTTCGCAAGATCAAACTCCAAAGCCGGCGTCGCTTGTTCGAAATACGGAACGATGTCTGGATTGTCACGAACGCACTGAACGTAATACGCGAAGGAATCTTCGGACATGCGATCCATGGCGGCAGTCCAGTCGGTATCGAACGCGGGATTATCGGGTCTCAACAGAGCTTCGAGCGAAGCGGCAACCATCACTTCTAGGTTCCGTTCCGCGAGCACTCGATCGGAATACTTCCAGTTGAGGACTTCTCCCTGTTCCGTGATCTTGACCTCCCCGTTGAATGCTCCCGGCGGCTGGGCAACAATGGCTCGGTGTGTCGGACCGCCACCGCGTCCCACGGTTCCGCCACGGCCATGAAACAAACGAAGATTGACGTTGTGCTCTTTTGCAACGTGATGGAGCGCGGCGTGAGCTTTGTAGAGTTCCCAGGTGCTCGCAAACATTCCGCCGTCCTTATTGGAATCGGAATAACCAATCATCACTTCTTGATGACGACCCCACGAATCGAGCAGGGACGAATAAGTCTTGTTGCTCCAAATCACTCGACAGACTTCGGCGCTGCTGCGTAGACCCGCGATGGATTCGAACAACGGAACCGGCATCATGCGTGTGAGATCGATGCCGCTGAGTTTCGCCAGCCAGACGAACGACAGGATGTCGTCCTCGGCAGTCGTACCGCTGATGATGTAAACCTGCATTGATTTCCGGCCATAAATGCTTTGGAGCCGAGCAACATCGCGCAAACTGCCGAGTACATTCCGAGCGACGGGTGCATTGCGGATATCTGCAGAGCTCAAGGCGGCTGCGGCTTTGGCGTGCACTCTTGCGTGCTGGCGGATGTCAAGAGTGTAAAAATGAAATCCGAACGTGTCGAGATTTCGAAGAAGCGGTTGCACGAACAGCCGCGCCAGCCGTTCGCCTTTATGCCTGGCGAGGCTGTCGCACATGATCTTCAAGTCCTGTGCGAATTCTTCAGGACTGGAATATGCTTCGCGGTTTGCCGGCTGCGACATCGTGAGTCGCAGTCGATGAATCATGCAACTCGCAAGCCGGCGATACGGTTCGTCCGGCCGATCGCTCGTGTGGCATTCGAGAGTTTTGGCATATTCATTCAACCGCGTCTGTAAGTCGTCGGAGATCGCCACGCGTTTTCTGGACGGACTGAGATGTTTTCGCGCTTCATCCAGGCGTTGAATGTAAAAGGCAAGCGCCGTCTGCCGACCTTGCGCGAGCGCATACTCTGTCGCTTCCGGTGTGACGTTCGGATTGCCGTCATAATCCCCGCCGATCCATGACCCAAGTTCCACAACGCGCGGCAGCGAAACTGATTGCGACTGGTCGCCGTATACCTGCTGCAAAGAGTCCGCGATCTCCTGATACAGTTCAGGAATCGTTTCGAACAGCACAGTGCTGTAATCAAGTCCCATCTGGATTTCATCGAAAACGGTCGGCGCCGCGCGTCGAACCTCATCGCTCTGCCACCAGCTGGTAATCTCTGTTGCCATTTCTTGCTGGATTTCAAACGCGCGTGAATCGACCAACGGAAGACGATCGAGTTCTTCGAGTAATTGCGCTATGCGTTGGCGCTTCCACAACACCGTCCGCCGGGCGACTTCTGTGGGGTGCGCTGTAAACACGGGAATGACACGAATCTGCCGGAGCGCATGGACTGTTGTGTGCAGCGTGATGCCGGCATTTCGAATTCGAAGAAGCGTCCCTTTCAAGGTACCGGGCTGCGGAGGTTGATCCGAAGCAAGCTGCGTTGCGCGACGTCGCCGTTTTCGGTGATTCGTTTCGGCGAGATTCGTCAGCTCAAAGTAAATTGCAAAGGCTTTCGCTAGCTTGGCCGCTTCCGTAACGCTGATGCGACGAACGATGTCGCTTCGCAGATCTAGCGCTGACTGTCCGGCTCGGCCGGCAATCGACAGCGTTCTTAAAGCTTCGACAGTTTCAAAGAGGTTCTGCCCCTCCTGCTCTTTAATGACATTTCCAAGCAGCCGGCCAAGCGAACTGACGTCGCGGCGTAAGGGTTTCTCCTTGATCTCGGCAGAAATGCCAAGCAGCTCCCGGAGCCGCTCTTCCTGATTCTCGGCAGCCCACAGCGGCCCAGTATTGGATGGGTATTCTTCGTTCACTAATAAATTATGAACGAAGTGTCTGTTGATTTCGTTAAGCCGAGATCCCGGAGCCTACGGAAACTGTGTTGAAACCGGCTGCTTGCACAAAATCCGGTAGATCTGGAAGGTCATTCAGAGCTTTCACGAGTTGATCGGCATCGG
>DATFXZ010000015.1:0-4160 GCA_035315305.1 Terriglobia bacterium
AAAACTTCGGCGGCGCCCAAGACGCAAATTGTTACCATCGCGCCCGACGGAAAAGACGGCGTGAAAGTTACGGCAGACGTTGTGAGGACCAACGGAGCGAACGCTGCGTTCTCATACGCTGGGCAATATGATGGAAAGGAATATCCGAGAACTGAAACCGGCGACGGCGCCGTGCCCGGCCAAAATGTGACGCTAAAGCGCATCGACAATCATACCGTCGAGCGGATCACCTACCTGAAAGGTAAAAAGCTTGTCATCGAGAAATGGGAAATATCCCGTGACGGAAAGACAAGAACAGTGACCCAAAGCGGCGTTGGACCCGACGGCAAACCCGTCGATAACGTTCTGGTGTACGACAAGCAGTAGGCTTTCACGTAATTTGGCTTTGGATTCTGTCGTGGACGGTGCCTCCTCGCACACTTCCTGTCCACTGATTGCGAACAATTGGGAGGTGAATACGAATGATTAACTTTTCGAGCACAGCATCGATCTCGTAAATCTCTTCGTCGACGACAAATTCACGCGGACGTTCGCTGGCTCTGTGGCCGGCGGTAGTATCGACGTGGACAAGTCGGAGACGGCGATATTCCGTCAAGTTGATCTTCCATTTCGGGGATCGTACGTCTCTGATGACCCAGGTTGCGTATTGCAGAACGCAGAGGATATGCCCGCAAACGGATAACGAACGTGAAAGTTGGAGCAGGCTGGTGGTATCGGCATCGTGCCGACGTCCACAAGCGTCTCATGCTGCTCGCTATGGTCCCCATATTAGCCGAGCCAATTCTTCACCTGGTCGGGCACGTGGCCGGTCGCTGGCCAACTCTTCGGGGAATGGGCACTCCTATCAGCGTCGCAGTCACACTCGCTCTTCTGTCTGCGAGCGCGATCTACGACCGATTGTCGCAGCGCCGTGTTCATCCGGTCTCGCTGTGGGTGCCCATTCTGCTGTTCGTGTGGCAAATTGCGCTCGGCGCGATTGTTTTCCCGTCGGCTGCATGGCGCAAGTTGGTTGCCTGGCTGGTTCAGTAGGACACCAGCATCATAAGCGTACAAATAAATATTGTGCCGTATTCGCGACTTGCTCAGTAGGCACAGGACTGCGTAGTCGATAAATTGGAGAAGTATGGTCCCATCCAGTCTGAATGGTTAAAAAACACGCAGTTGATACAATCCGCGCCATGGCCTCGCGATTTCTTCAACCACTCCCGAACAGCAAAAACGTGGTGCTCGTCGGGCAGGACCTAACGGGTTAGCGGGATTTCCCAAGGTCGCAGCCCATTCCAGCTTGCGTAAGATTCATTCGAACGAGATGTAGCGCTGTCGCTTGTGCGATCTCGCTCATTTTGGACTAACCGGCAATTCGCTTCACAGCTTCCATCAGGGAGAGTATCTGGTCAATTGTCTTCACGCCGCTGGAGAACTGAACATCGATCGCCAGTTCCGTAGCGCCAAGTTTCTTGGTCGTCTGAATATCCTCGGCAATTTGCTCCAGCGTGCCGCTGAAGTCGACGCGATCTTTCGATATAGGAGAGTCGGTGATCTCGAGATTCCCGCGGACAACGAGTTCAAAGGCGTCAGGGTTTCGGCCGGCTTCTGCGACCATCGCCTTCAACGATCCAAACATTGGTCCGACAGCGGACAAGGGAACTCCGACGGGAAACCAGCCATTCGCTTCGCGAGCCGCTCGCTTCATTGCAGGAGGCGTATAGGCTGCCATATAAATCGGAGGGTGCGGCTTCTGGACGGGCTTTAGTCCGAAATACGACTGGTTCACCTTAAATTGGAAGCCTCGAACTTCTACAGGATTAGTCGTCCAAATGGCCTTCAGCGCGCTGATCGACTCGTCAGCGAGGCGGCCGCGATTCTTCCATGATGAACCGGCGGCCTCGTATTCGTCGGGGGACCAACCGATGCCGAAGCCCAATCGAAGCCGTCCCTCCGACAGAATGTCCAACGTCGTCAGTCGTCGCGACAGCAGCGCCGGGTTGTACCACGGAAGGTTCAACACGCTTGTACCGAGAGCGATCTGTTTCGTCAACGCCGCAGCGAATGTCAGCACTTCGACGGGATCCAGAACCCTCTTGTAGAGGTCGGGAAGAGAACCATCTCCCATGGGATAGGGGGCCTGAGGCTTTATCGGCCACAACAGCCGGTCAAAGACCCACAGACTGTTGAACCCCAGTTGTTCAGCACGTCGCGCCACCTTGGAAACCGCGTCCGGTCCTGTATCTGGTCCCGTTTGAGGTAATCCGAATCCTAGCCGCATCAGATCTCCAATAACGATAAATGTGCATCGCTGTGGGACACATACTACCTCAAACGGTCTGCCTTTTTGGCGGTCTTCGCTATCGAGCTTTTTGAAGGCAGCAGGAATAAGATTTCCGATGTTTTCCGCCTCTATTCGCATCCGGCGATAGTAGTATCCGCGAGTCCAGGGAGCACATCTGGAAGGTAGAAGAAAATGATTTTCCAATCACTATAACTGCTTCGTCAGACGCGGAGGAATTCGCAGCGGATATTTCATCATTCGACACTGCCCTCACCGAATTGCCAGGGCAGCGACTCCGGAAGCCCGCCTTCAGGCAATCGACGTTCTTCTCAATCAACGTCAGGCCGTCGTGACTGCGGCGTTGAGTCCCAGCCTGGCTCGGCTCGTCACCGAGTACCGAAAGTTGCGGAACGATTCCCAAACAGGATCCCCGAATGGTTCTTCCGGCTCGACCTCACTTGTACTGAATCCGTACCTCGCGGATATCTTTGGCGTCTCCTTTGAATCAGGTTCCATCCTCAAGACAGTTTCGGGCAACACGATCAATCTGCAGATCAAGCCGGCCGGCATTTTCTGTACAGTGCGGGATGAAGATAGCGCCAGAGCGGCGCCTGGCGCCGGTTGCCTCGATTTCTGGAAACGAGTGGGAATCACGGCTGCATTCGATAAAAGCAGGTCCAATGCGCCGTCTCAACTCGTGGCATTAGAGGACGACTTCTCTCAGGTGCGAATTCACATCGACGTGGTGCAACCCGGTGTCAGGAGAGCTAGAGAACAAGTTTCCAGGTTGATGTCAGATCAGTCGGAAGCAGCCACCGACATCGCAGTCCTTTTTGAAACTAACAACGCATTGAAGGTGTGGTCAGTGGAAGCCCGGGGAATGCTTATGCAAGCCGCAAGCGCGGGAAGCGATAGCGCCCGGAAGAAGGCCGTCGAGGACGCGTGGAGAGCGGCCCTGGATCGATTCGCCGCATTGCTTCAAACCGAATCGTCGTTGCGCAGCGTTTCACCCTCCCTTGCCACGTTTGCCAACATGAATTTGCAGGCTAATCTGAGAGCGATTGCTCTCGAGCATCTTCAGCGCAATAGCGTTGCCCTCGAATTTTCGTGGGACCGCCCGGACGTGGCCAAGGCGGACATCGCCAACGGCATTGTGAGGAAGGGAGAACGTCCGCCAAACGTTGCGACTGCCAGGGTTATTTATGCGAAAAACTATGAACCGTTGATACTAACCGCAAACGCCGAGGCATCCTGGTTCCACGAAACCTTTCCGGGGATGAACGGTAACTTCCGGAATTGGCAGATCAGCGGTGCTGCGACATTCGTGTTGAAGGAAATTCCGAACTTCGGCAAGGCGACGCTCTCATTCGGCGGGTTGATGGGGGATCTCCACCAACAACCGCTCGGTTTCGACTACGTTGTTCCTCTGGTCTCCGATCCGACAAGGACTGAGAAGATTGACCTGGCTGGTCCGATTCGCGCTTTCAATACCCGTCTGGAATTACCAACAGCAAACAAATCGATAACCATTCCGATCTCCTTCACATATGCCAACAGGACCGACTTGCAGAAAGAGAGCGACGTGAAAGGATCCATTGGGTTCACGTTGCGTTTCGATTCGTTTTTTCCCGCGAAGCAGTAGTTCGGTCGAGTCCGCCCGCGCGAAGCGATGGATTCTATTGATGGCCCATCTGGATGTTGTGGGAGTCGGTTGTTCAGCTAAGAATCTTGCCGGCGTGAACCAATGAAGCCAGAAATGCCACTGGAGTCGGATTTCCGTACCTCCAAACACTCGGTGACAAACGTCTCTCGATGATACGCATCATTCTTGTCGAACCAGAAGCAGATCGCCCTATTCTCCACGCACTCTTCAATAATCATCCAAGGCCCT
>DATFXZ010000016.1:0-6161 GCA_035315305.1 Terriglobia bacterium
AAGAGCAGGACTGGGCTCCTGTGCGAACGCGCCCTGGACCGTGGCGATTCGAATTTGATCTACAAGCGATCGGTCGGCCCAGGCAAAGAACCGGTCCTGCGCCATGGTATCGTCCCAGATGATCTCTCGGAGATAGTCGAGTGGAGTGAGCTGCGGCAGATCGATATCCTGCATGGCAGTGAGAATGTTCAGGAGGCAAGCAATGCTCGCAGGACGCCGCTCCATGATGCGTTCATATCTGGACTGAGCCTGTGCGTCCCCGGCCGCGCCTCGAGAGAACAAGTCCGTTAATGCGGGATGCGACTCTTCAAGTACGTCCCACTGCGCTAGCGAGAAATCCCAACGCGATTGTTTGGGAAGGAGCATGAGGAAAACCGGACGCACCAGCCGGGGCGACACTTGGATGGGGTGGAATCCCGCCTGCAGATAACCATCAGCCGATGCAAGCACGGTGTACGTATCGCGCAACCCATCCTGGAATGGAACGGTGACGCGTATCGTTGGGCCTTTCACGAAGTCAGTAAAAACATGCCGCTGCTCTCCATCGATGATGCGCAAGAGCAGTTTTGTCTGAGGGGTAAGCAGTTCCCGGGTTCCATCATAAAGATTGATCAGAATGGTCGCTCTCGGCTCTTCTGCTTCTACTGATGCCTTCGCCCTTGTTTTCTTTGCTGCGTGTCTTGGCATGCAAAACGTTTCTCAATCGAAGAGTTGTAGAATGAGTGTATTCGTGAATACGCCCTTGGGATCCAGTTCCTTTCTGATCTTGCAAAACTTGTCGTAGGAGTCCGCGTACATCGCTTCGACTTCGCTGCGCTTGAGCGAAAAGTGTTTTCCCCAATGCGGTCTTCCGCCCAAATCCTTCATGATGGGTTCAACCCGCGAGTAAACCTCATTCGCGTTCGGCTGGGTACTCACGCCGATGTAACACACATTCTTGCCTCGCGCGGGGCTGAGCAGACTATGGTCTGCCGCGACAAATCGGACTTCAACCGGCAGGGTAGTTGAGATATCGCCTTCATCAAAAATGCGCTTGAGCGCTCGCAGAGCTTCGGCCGCATTCTCAGCCGGTATCGCGTATTCCAACTCTCTATGGAGCACCGGAAGCAAGGGGAGTGTGAGAATCTCGTCATAGCGGCCCTTTCGCTTCAGCAATTGGTGAAATGGTTTACCGGGAAACAAATTCAAGAACATGCTCAGCAGATCATTTGTATCCATCGGCAATGGATTACCTCCAGGAGTTGCCGGAGATCCTGCCTGGCCGAGCAAGCCGGGAGGCGTGCCCGGCGGGTTCATCGTGATCACGAGGACATTGTCTTTCGGACCGATTGGCGCAACCAGCCACCAAATGAGAAACCTTTCGTTTTGCTGGTTGAGTATGTCGATCTTGTCGATGACATCATCGAATTTGCTGAAGTAAGTCGTGTGTTCCAAGTCGTACATGGGCACACATTCGATGGTCACTTGAGTGACGATGCCGAGCGCGCCAACGCTGACTCTGGCCGCATCGAGCAGGTCCGTGTCACTTTCCTTGATCGTTAGGAGATCGCCTGTTCCAGTGACAAGCTTCATCCCGACGATGGAGGTCGATAGATTGCCCAGACGTATTCCCGTGCCGTGCGTGCCCGTGGAAATCGCGCCGGCAATCGATTGTTCAGTAATCGAGCCCAGGTTCTTCATCGCTAACCCATCCAAGGCGAGGTTATGGATCAAATCCTTCAACCTGATTCCGGCTTGTACCGTATAGCGATGATTGAGGACGTCGGCGATGAGGCCTTTGTTGAGGCGGTCGAGATGAACCAACGTGTCGTCGGTAACAACGAACTGCGACCATGAGTGCCCTCCTCCGCGAGTGCGCACCCGGCCGCCTCTGGCGAGGGCATTTTTCACGATCTCGATCACCTTCGTTTCCGCGTCCGGCTCGCAAAAACGTTCCGGTTTGAATTTCAGCGTGTGTGCCCAGTTTTCGTACGGTTGGATTTGCAGTCTGACATGGTGAGATAGAGTACCGCGGGGTCACTCACAACTTACTCAGAACTCAAAACTCAAAATCTGTAAGCGAACTCTCGTAGAATGTTGCGATGGGACGAGTAATTTATACGCCACCCAGTGGTCCTCCTCAGGGCCCGGGCCCCGACAGCCGGATTTACAAGTTAATGGGAGAAGAAAAAATCTTCAGGATGATGTCGGACTTCTATAAGGAATTGGAAAAATCCGAGGTCCGGCATCTGTTTCCCGCCGATATGGAAGAAGCGTCCAGAAAATCGGCTGCGTTTTTCGTGACGGTCTTAGGTGGACCGCCATTGTATTTCGAGAAATACGGACCACCGCGTATGAGAGCCCGGCATCTTCCTTTTGAAATCGATGAGCACGCACGCCGGGTCTGGCTCGGCTGTTTCGAAAGAACGCTCGAAGGCGCGGATGTGAAATATCAATTTCCGATGGAGTACATGGCAGGTTTCAAAGAGTTCCTGAGAAGCTTCTCGGGGTGGATGGTTAACAAAGAGTAAGGATGGCCGCCGATTCCACAGATGACACAGATGGCGCCGCTTCAATGGTTTTTCGCGTCATCCGTGCAATCCGCGGCTGCTTGTCTTCAACTATGGGATTAAAGAATTCTTGACATGGTTTCCCGCTCAGTATAGATGATAAGTACTTTCGGCTCCTGAAGATGCACGGAGAGCGGACCTGCTCGGTAGGGGTCGCGATTTTGCTAACGCAAAGCGATTATTCGTGAATAACGGAGGGATCTGTGAACACGAGACTACTAGTAGCGGGTTGCGTAGCGGCTGTGTCGGTGGCCCTTGTCTCCGGCCAATCCAGCCAGGTCGCTAGGCAATCGAAGCCCGCTTCAAATCCTACAGTTCAGTCTCAAGCGAAGCCACAAGTTCCCGATGTGGCGACGCAACGTGCCCTAATTGATCAATATTGTGTAACCTGCCACAACGCTAAATTGAAAACCGCGAACCTGTTACTGGATCAACTCGATCTTGCGCACCTCTCAGCGAACGCTGAAGTCGGAGAAAAAGTTGTCCGCAAGCTCCGGGCCGGCATGATGCCCCCGATCAACATGAAACGGCCGGATCCGGCCACAATGGAGTCGCTGATCAAATGGATGGAAACGGAGCTTGATCGCGGCGCCGTCCAGCATTTGCCTGCTCCGGGCCTCCACCGGCTCAACCGCACCGAGTATGCGAACGCTATTCGTGATGTGCTCGCACTTGAAGTGGATCCCACGAAGTTTCTGCCGTCGGACGATTCAACTCGTGGATTCGACAACATCGCCGGAGCCCTGACGATGTCGCCGGCATTGATGGAGGCGTATCTATCAGCTTCCGGAAAAATCAGCCGCCTGGCCATCGGCGATGTTTCGGCTCCGCGGCAGGAGGTGTTTGAAGCTCCCGCCGATACCGCCCAGAACCACTACATCGAGGGACTGCCGTTCGGAACCCGCGGCGGCATGCTGATGAAATACGAGTTCCCGGCAGACGGCGAATACACATTCAAGGTTAAGGGCGTTACCGGTTACTTCCAAGCCGTGCTGGGCCAAATCAAGGGTGAACAACTCGAGGTCACCGTCGATGGCGAACGTGTGAGGGTATTCGATTGGGATCGAGAAATTTCGAATACGACCGGCAACGGCCGCGCGACGCCACGCATCCCAGTCAAGGCAGGCCTGCATACAGTAGGTGTGACGTTCCTCGCGACAAACGATGTGCCGGGCACCGAATTGAACAAACCCTTCCAGAGAACGATGAATACACCCGGCACGATCCCGGGATTCCAGTTTTACCCTCACGTCGGCCAGGTCACCATTGAAGGACCTTACGGCGCGGCCGGCTCAACGGATACGCCGAGCCGGCGCAAGATTTTCGTCTGCCGCCCGGCGACGGATCGAGAAGAAGGCACTTGCGCTCGCACCATCATTTCGACTCTCGTGAAGCATGCCTTCCGCCGACCTGCTACTCCTGCGGACCTAGAAGTACTAATGGAGTTTTACCTGACAGGCCGCAACGACGGCGGGAACTTTGATCAAGGTATCCAGGCTGCGTTACAGCGCATTCTGGCGGATCCCGAATTTGTTTATCGCGGAGAAGCCGAGCCCGCAGCCATCGCTGCAGGCAAAGCCTATCGTGTAAATGATCTGGCTTTGGCGTCGCGGTTGTCTTTCTTTTTGTGGAGCAGCGTTCCAGACGACGAACTGGTCGATGTCGCCGCACAAGGCAAGCTCAAGGACCCCGTTGTTCTGGAGCAGCAGGTACGACGAATGCTCAAAGATCCAAAGTCCAACGCGCTGATCAATAATTTCACGGGACAATGGTTGACTGTGCGCTCGCTGAAAGCCAGCGAACCCGTCGTAAATCTGTTTCCGGATTTCGACGATAACCTGCGGGAGGCATTCGAGCGCGAAACGGAATTGTTCTTCGGGAGCATCGTGCGTGAGGACCGCAGCATCCTCGATCTGTTAAATGCGGATTACACATTCGTCAACGAGCGTCTCGCGAAGCATTACGGAATTCAGAACGTTTATGGCCCGCAGTTCCGCCGTGTGACGCTGCCCGCCGAACTTGACGTGCGCAAGGGGCTTCTAGGAAAGGGAGCGCTGTTGACGGTGACGTCCAACGCGGCGCGCACGTCGCCGGTCGCGCGCGGCAAATGGTTCCTGCAGACATTCCTTGGTGTAAGCCCGCCGGATCCGCCGCCCAATGTTAATACCACGCTTGCGGAAAGACCGGCAGACGCAGCAGGAAATACGAAAGCACCGACGATGCGGCAGATTATGGAAGCGCATCATACCAATCCGGCATGCAATACCTGCCACCAGATCTTTGAGCCGATCGGACTTGCAATGGAAAACTTTGATGCCGTCGGCGCGTGGCGCACGCAGGACCAGGGAGTTCCGATCGATGCAAACGGCGTGTTGGTCGACGGAACCAAAGTGGACGGCGTCGCAAGTTTACGCGAGGTGCTGATGCGTCGTTCCGATACATTCGCGCGCGTCGTAGCCGAGAAGCTGCTCACATATGCGCTGGGCCGTGGCGTCGAGTTTGAGGATATGCCTCTGGTGCGCTCGATCGTTCGAGATTCGGCCGCCAACAAGTACCGGTTCTCTTCTCTCGTCGTGAATATCGTGAAGAGCCCGGCGTTCCAGATGAACATGAAGATGACCGACGCCCGCCCGGAACAACAGCGGGCCGAACGTTAATAAGGAGAGCCATTAAAATGTTTATTACTAAAAAACATATTCCACGCCGGACCATTCTGCGTGGAGCCGGCGCAGCTCTTGCTCTTCCGTTTCTGGAGTCGATGCTGCCGGCTGCGACACCGTTAGCTCAAACCGCTGCCAACCCGAAGCCTCGTTTCGTCGGTTTGTTCGTACCGCACGGGATGGCGCCCGGCTATTGGGTGCCGGATAAAGAAGGCACCAGTTTCGAATTTCCATTCTGCTTCAAGCCGCTCGAACCGTTCCGTGACTACACTACGATCATGAGCGGGCTGCACTCCCGGTCGGCAGAACCGCCTCCGGGCGTGACAGGCGCCGATCACTGGGTCGCGGCAGCATTCCTCTGCGGGAACAAACCGAAGAAGACGGCGGGCGCAGACGTATACGCAGGGACGACGATCGATCAGATCATCGCGCAGAAGATCGGCCAGGAAACGCTGATGCCGTCCATGCAGCTCGCGGTTGAGGACCCGGGCGCGAATTCGAGTAACTGCGGCGAAGGTTACAGCTGCGTGTACACGAACACAATCTCATGGTCCTCGCCGACGCAACCCTTGCCGATGGAGCTGAACCCCCAGGTCGTTTTCGAGCACATGTTCGGTGACGGCACGACTGTGGAACAACGCGCACAGCGCCGGGCGCGAGACCGAAGCATTTTGGATTCACTCAATGGCAGTCTCGCCCGTCTGCGAAACCAGTCGAGCCCTTCCGATCGCGCCCGCCTCGATCAATACACGGAGGACGTACACGAGATTGAGCGCCGCTTGCAAATTGCAATGAAGGCATCAACAGTCACACCGGCTGATATGGGCGTACCCGTGGGCGTGCCGCAAACCTTCGATGAACATATCAAACTGCAGTTCGATCTTCTGGCGCTGGCATTCCAAGCCGACATCACGCGAGTGGGCACGCTTCTGTTTGCGCGCGACCTGACGGG
>DATFXZ010000017.1:0-13431 GCA_035315305.1 Terriglobia bacterium
CATCGGGCTTGACCGAGCGAAGCGTCCCCCTTCTTGTGTGCAGTGTATGGACTGCATTTAGAGGTTGCGAAAGGAGCGACAAGCCGAAACCAAGACAGGAAAGCACCAGGACGAAGACCACAACCGGCATCACGGGACGAATAACTGAAGGCCACATCTGCCGATCTATGATCCATGCCAATATGACGAAAAGTATGGGGCTGACATAAACGAGGTGGGTAAAGTCAGGCCGGCCAGTGGCGAATATCGATAACAAGAGTCCAACCACGCTCGCTGAGGTCACAATGTAATAGGCGCGTGCGCTACGCGTGCGGCTTGCCCGCCAGTTTTTGTGCACCGCATAGAACAAAACGCCTACGCCGAATATCGGCAAGGCTGGAATGATCAACCATGGTCCGGTGATAAGCATCACGAATAGACGCGATGGCCAGGGCTCGCTGTACAACTCGGCACGATCTGAGCCAGACAGCGTGACGAAGCCGTACGATGTTCTATTCGCAGCCGAGTAGTTTCGAAGGGGCCAAAGCCAATCTTGAAACATTTGGAACAGGGCGTGGTGCATGCCGAAATACACAAACGTGAATAGCAAGGGCAAGCCGAACCCAATAATGAAAGCTGCAAGGAGTCGGAGATTTATGGGACTCCGCATTTCGTGATCAGTCATTACGAGGATCATTGCAGCTAAGCCCAATCCGAAAACGATTCCCGCCCCCTTCGACTGTTCGAAAAGAAAAGTCACTGCAGCGAATAATCCAGCCGCAAAGACCCAAACACGCCGCGGCTTTTGCAGGTAGAGCACCGCACAATAGATCGTCAGAAATGCCCATAACGTACTGTCCCAGTTATGCAGAACGAGAAACCGATTAGGCAGACCTGTCAACGGGACAAGAGCGGAGGCAAAAAAAGCACTCCATCGTGAGCACACACGCCGCGCCAATAGATACGTCAGGACCGATAAGAACGCACCCTCGACGACCAGCACTGCCCTGCCGACACCGATGGAACTTCCAAAGACTTTGAAGAAAAACGCAATCCAGTAGTAGGAACCAGGTGTGATGAAGGCAAAGAAATCGCGATAGAGCACTTCTCCCTGCAGGATCCGTTCAGCCCCCTGCAAAATGATTCCCTCATCGCCATTCATCAACGTGTAGCTGTAGAAAAAACTGAGGTGCAGTAGGGAGAAACTGAGGATTAGAAACGCGGTCAGCCAATCACGCGGGTGTTTTTCTGGAAAGGTAAGCTTATCGACTTGTTGCAAGTTCAATGTCTGAGACTCCACACCACCGACGAATACTACGAGTTACCCTACAACAAAGACAACATTGAGTTGCGGCAATCCTGGCCAGGCACACTCGGTTTTGAAACAAAGGCCTTGTGGTAAGCTCACGCGACCTATGAGCTTGCGAATGATCCGCGACCACATTGAGAACCAAGGCACTATTTCGTGAACACCTCGGGCTCTGCGTTTGCGTGTTTTTTGATCCCACTTTTTCCAATGCCTCTGCAAAACCGGAAACCGGCCATTGCTTTTTGTTCATGGACGATTCCGATGCACAATTTGCGGGCCCGCTGTTTGGTTTCCTCGACGGTCCTGACATCGATATGGCTGCTGATCCTACGTTTTCAGATCCCGCTCTTGTGGATCTCGCCCGCGATATCTTGGACACTGGCGATAGGTACCGTACTGCTGTGCCTCATGCTAGAGTCCAGGCTTGCAGATCAGACAACACCTGAGGTGACCGCAAAGTATGCACCTGAACTATTGCGTGCCATACCGCGTTAAATTCCATTGCGGTTTGAAGCGCTAGCGTCCGAAGATTCATGACCAAGCATCGCGCGATCTATTGCTTGTTGCCGGCCATTTTCACTATTGCACTGCGTCTTGCCTTTTTACCGTACCTTCCGATTCCAGAACCAAAGATACACGACGAGTTCAGTTATCTGCTCGGGGCCGACACATTTGCGTCGGGACGGTTATCGAATCCAGTCCATCCGATGTGGGTTCACTTCGAAACGTTTCACGTAAACCAGCAACCGACATACGGCAGTAAATACCAGCCGGCACAATCTTTGTTCCTTGCACTGGGACAGAAAGTCTTCGGCCACCCCTGGTACGGCGTTTTGCTGAGCGTCAGTTTGATGTGCGCGTGCATCTGTTGGATGCTGCAAGGGTGGCTGCCGCTCAGGTATGCCTTGTTGGGCTCGTTTCTCGGCGTGTTTCAAATCGGTGTTTTCGGTTATTGGATCAATTCTTATTGGGGCGGGGCGCTTCCGGCTGCGGGTGGAGCCTTGGTGTTGGGAGCTGTACCACGACTGATGCGCAAACCAGTAATGTCGGCAGCCCTTCTGGGTTCTTTGGGTATCGCCCTACTCGCAAATAGTCGTCCATATGAAGGATTCATCGTGACGTTCGCATCGGCCGTTGCTTTGCTTTGGGGAAGGAAGAAGAACCTGAGACCGCTGCGTGATCTGTTGAGGCCGCGCGTCACTGTACCCACGGCTCTGGTCCTATGTGCCGCAGCGATCTGGATGGGTTATTACAATTACCGGGTAACTGGCAAACCGTGGGTGATGCCGTATCTCGTCAACGACACGACATATGCGGCTGCACCTCATTTTTGGTTGTCCCCTTCGGCATCGCGGCCGATCTATCGACATGAAGTCCTGCGGAAGTTTTGGACGGAGTGGGATTGGAACCATTATGTGCAAGCCCGGGCGAATCCATTTCGTATCGTCGCCAATTTTGTTTACGTTTTATTTACTTTCTACACGTTTCCCTTGCTTTTGGCAGCGATGATTTCAGTATTGCTGGCGCCTACTCGCAAGGTACGTTTCGCATTAAGTATTGCGTCGGCCCTCGCGCTCGCCTTGTTTTTAGAAACAGGATTGGCCGCGCATTACTACGCTCCCGTTGCCGGACTGATCCTGTACCTTGCCTGTGTGGGCATACGAAGTGTCTTACATCGCGTGCCGAAGCGAACCCCTGAACGTCGTCTCACCGCGATAGCAATCGCCGGAGCTTTCTTGTTCGCCTTCACAATACAAACAATCAATTCGATCCGGAGTGACCCGGAGCCCCCAGGTAACCCTTCGCATCGTCGGTTGACCATAGATACGCTGATGCGAAAAGGATCACGACATCTTGTAATCGTGCGCTACTCGCCTGAGCACGACCCGCACCAGGAGTGGGTTTATAACAGTGCAGATATTGACGGCTCGAGCATCGTCTGGGCACGGGACATGGGAGAAGCCGCCAATGCGGATTTGATTCACTATTATCGAGATCGAAAAATCTGGCTGCTCGAGCCGGATATGGTGCCTGTGCGTTTGAGTCCCTACGAGTTCATTCCGATTGAATCGTCATCAAACAATCGAGATATCTGGAAACGTGAAAACTAATAGTGATTTCCGTTTCCTGCGCTTAACCGTCCTTGTGGCACTTGCGCTTCGGTTACTCGTGGCGGCTATGGCGTACGGAGGAAGGGATATCGTCGGCATACTCTGGCCTCGCGGGATAGAACCTCTGGGCATAGCAAAATCGCTTCTTGCGGGCCACGGATTCTCCTCCCCCTTTGAGCTCCCTACCGGGCCGACGGCTTTTCTGACTCCGGTCTATCCCTTAATGCTTGCAGGGATTGAAAAAATTTTTGGCGTGGCTTCGAAGAGCTCCGCATGGGCGATTCTAACGATGCAGTGTGTGTTCTCAGCCGCGACGGCAGCTGTTGTTTACTATCTTGCGCTGGAGCTCTTTGATCGACGTATAGCTCAGCGCGCGGCGTGGATGTGGGCGTTGTTCCCTTATGCAGTGATCTTACCGACGAACATCATCTGGGAAAGTTGTTTGTCCGCACTAATAATGGTCACGGGGTTGCTCCTTTTCGCACGAACGGTCCGTTCGCAATCTCTCCTGCACTGGGCCGCTTGCGGCGCATATTTTTCGTTCGCGTGCTTGGTGAATGCCGCCTTTCTCTTGCTCCTTCCGATTCTGTTGGTATGGCTCTTCCTTCGCACATCCGAATATCGCCGGCGCACGGTCTCGTGTGCGGCTGTCTTTATTGCCTGCCTCCTGCCGTGGACGGTTCGCAACTACATGGTCTTCGATAAGCTTATTCCCCTCCGCGACAACTTTTCCCTGGAGCTCTGGATTGGAAATCGAGACGGCGCGACTACTGAATTCACTCCGAATATCCACCCGGCGTTCAGTACGACTGAAATCCTCGAATATCAGCGGTTGGGCGAGATTGGCTACATGTCGGGAAAACGTGAGCAGGCTCTGAATTTTATTTGGGAAAAACCGCTCGTATTCCTTGCGAATACAGCTAAACGGATATCGGCTTACTGGACGCTCAACTTGCACGCACTTTGGCTGCTGGTGCCGGTGTTGAGCATGGTTGGACTCATCGGCATGTGGCGTCTCTTACAGAGGTCGTATCCACTGACTTGGGTGTTCAGCATTCCCCTGTTGATATTTCCGTTGCCGTATTACCTCACCCACCCCGACCTTCGGTACCTGCATCCACTCCAGCCATTACTAGTGATCCTGGCTGCCTACGCGGTCGCTGATGCGAACCAAAAGAAAAAGAAAACCTATATCCAATAAGCCAACGAAACTCCTACATCGAGGATCCCACATCATTCTCACGGCCGCGTCGCTTCGAAATACATGCTGGTATATTCGTCGATCTCCTTGCCTCCGAGTTGCCAGTGCATCTCAATTCCGCGCAGATTCTCATCGTCGCTAATACCTAGGTTCCGCTCGGTAACCGATGCGAATCCTGCTTGCTCCAGCGTGGCGCGCAAGCTGGCTGGGTCATATAAGAACTGATGTCCCCACGCCCTGAAGAACAGATTCAGCGTCACTGTTTCGGGCAGTGGCGTCTTGGAGAGATGATAGAACTGGATTTGATAATCGATGAGCTTCTGCTGGATAGGCGTCTTTGTAACGTTGAATAGAGCGAGCAGTCGCAAAAGATTGGGCGTCGCAAGACGGATCTTACCTCCGGACATCAGGACACGACGTGATTCCTTCAAGAAGAACACTGCCTGCTCGTACGGGAGATGCTCGATGAGCTGCTCGGCATAGACGTACCGAAAGGTCTCATCCCTGAAGGGAAAAGGTTGGGTCACATCGAGATAAATCTGATCCCGCATCGGCTCGATGTCACTGTTGAGCCAACCAGGTAGGTTATGAGGGCCGGCACCGACTTGAAGAGAACGGACTGAATGCGTGGCCAGGTACTGGTCAACGAGCGCCCTTTCGGATCGGGACAGAGTGCGCCCTCGCAAGGCGGAGAGAACCATAGAGGTCGCAACGATGGCTAGTGTGAATACAACGAGAAGGCGGAGTCCTACTCCGAATTTGCTCACATCCTATACCCGGCTTTTCACTTGAAACCTTCAGATAAGTGGAGGACAAAAATCCCAAAAGAATATTCGAAGGTCTGCAGTTTGCCTTGGATCGGAAGTACAACCTGAGCGGGATTAGAGGATTCCTTGGGCAGGCCATAGCTGGGTACATCGGAAAAAATGTGCCGGAAATCGGCACGAAACCCAACGTGCGAGTCGATTCTCACTTTAAAGCCGACACCGTAGTTCAACGCCACGCGAGGATCGAATTTCCTGAGAGTCCCAAAACCACTTTGAGGCGCGACGACTTCCCGAGCAGTTTCACTCAACTGATATCCTGCCACCCCGATACCTCCTGTAACGAACGGCGTAACCCAGCGTCGATACTGGGCCGGATAGAAGACTTCATTGTAGAAAATCTGATGCACGGACCCGCCGAAGGTCGTGGGCGGGACGAATGGATTCGATTGATTAGTTATCGTGACGGGGTTTTTCTGGTAGCTGTATGACAACTCGCCTGCCCAATGTCCATGGGACAGGAAGTTGGCGCGAACTCCATAAGCAAGTCGATCTCTGTAGCGAAAACCGAAATCGATAGGTGTCGAAGCCTGCGGAGGGCCAATCTTGAAACTGCGGGATTTCCAGTCTTGCCACGCAGCAAACACGCCCAGCTCGTAGCCCGTCTTTTCTTCCTGCGCCAGCAAGGACCCTGAAAATGCCAGAAACAGCACCAGGATCAACACGAACTCTTTTCGCATTTCACGCCCCGGCAGACGAAGATCTCGTGCCGCAAAACACAGCGGCCGCGGAATCTTAAACTAAAGACTTATGTGCAGCAACGTCTGATTTTTGGATGCTTTATCAAAACTGATGGGGGAAATCACGTTTGCTACGCAATCGATACCTCGAGCCTCTTACGAAGCCGTATTGCCATAACAAGGATCACCAAAGCTGGAATAGCCATCAAGGCATATAAGGAAGACTTTGCCAATAAGACATGCAGTGGGGGCATCAGGAAAGTCAGTAACGAAATCTTCAGCAGATTCGGCAAGGGAATCTGTCGACGTCCGAGCGACGCCACCATTAATCCAAGTGGCAAAAGAAGCACAGTTAGATCATATGGGTATACGTGGTAACTCGTGACAACGGCTGCAGTCACCCCAACAGCAAATGACAACTCCAGCGAGTCGTCTCGCCAGTAGTATGCAGCCGCACCAATGATAAGCAGCGATGCCCCTATCGTTACTAACCCAGCCCCACCCCCACGACTCAATCCGAAGAGGACATACACCAAACCACGCACATTCGCCATAAGGAACGGCCGATACCAGTCCATCCATTCCCAATATCCTGGATCTGACAACTGCGCTTGGTAGTCCATCAAAGCGTGCACACCGGAAATCGCGATTGAAGACAACGTCAGGACGCAAGCGACGGCGGAGAACCCTGCGAGGATTCGCCATTTCCGTCTTAGTAATAGAATCGCGGCAAACGGCAGCACGGTCTGAAATTTGAACAACCCGAGAGCTAACACGCATCCTGCCGCGAATTGGTCGCCACGCCGGACAAACACGAACACCAATGTGTAGATCAGCAATAACCAGACAGAGTCCTGGCCTTGGATCAAACACCCCATCAGCGGGCTTAATCCTGCACTGCTAAGGGTGACAAGGCCGATATCAGAACGGATTCCCAGGTAATAGGTAATCGCTCGAGTAAGTTCCACCTCCCGGTCTAACAGGTACACGCCAAGCAAAAGCAAAAATAAGCTAAGCACAGTCCACAAGGGGTACGCGTAGCGGTACCCGAAGCTGGTCAACGGAAGAAATAGCAACGCTTCAAATGGCAGATGGTTGTACGGTCGGGATAGCGGTCCGAGCTGAGCCGAATCGTAAACCTGTTGTTGAACCTGCCGATCATACAGCTGGCTCCCAAGTCCATCACGAATCATCTTCCCAGCTACATAGAACACGGCGAAATCTCGACCGCCGTCCTCGTTGTGCACTGGAAATTTCCAGTTTGTCAACGCGATGATCCAGACTGCAAGAAGCAAACAACTAACAATTCGGACAGAGAATTCCAATCGGCGCCGTGTTAAGGTCACCTCTCTATCGTTGAGGGAGTCACGGCCCGGTCTCGACAGGGTGTTTCCAGAACTTGGAATGGTGTCCTGATCTAGCGGTTCGTTTCTCACGTCCAGCACATTGTAGACGTGGTGTCAAAGCTGCGTAGTCGATATGCACAATAGTTCAAGTACTAAACGGGATGTCGCAATAGCCCTCGCGGTCACTGTGGTCCTGCTTCTGGGTTCTATATTGCTCGGAGTTTTGAGCGGCGAAGCAACGGGCTATGACTTCGGAACGCTATATTCCGCCGGCTGGATGGTACGTCATGGCATGGGCGCAACGCTTTACGACCTGCGTGAGCAGGCGAGAACCCAAGAGATACTGTTGGGCCGGGGCAGCGCCAATGTCTACTACCTTCAGCCACCTTTTGAAGCCCTTATTCTGTCTTTGCTTGCGGGGTTTTCTTATGTCACTGCTTATTTGATTTGGGGTGTTATCAACATCGGCCTCTGGATTTACTTCATCTTTCTTATCCGGCCGTTTACTCCTAGACCTGAGCAAACGTTCGGCTACTACAGCGTTTGTTTTAGTTTTTTTCCGCTATGGGTAACGCTCGATCTTGGACAGACTTCAATATTGCTTCTAGTGCTGTACTCGCTCGTATTCAAAAACCTAAAACGGAATCGAGACGCGCGTGCAGGTCTATTTTTGGGTATGGGTCTTTTTCGGTTTCAGCTCGTTTTGCCCTTTGCTCTTATATTCCTTCTTTGGCGCAAGTGGAAATTCCTGGGCGGCTTCATAGGTGCGGCCCTGTCATGCGCCGCCTTATCCGCGGCTACAGTTGGTCCGAAGGGAGTAGCCTCTTACGTTTATTTCATGCTCGACATTGCCAAGAACCCCGCCCACGCCGCCTATGTGCCAATCACTCCTTGGGCCATGCCGAATCTCAGGGGCCTGTTCGATGTCCTGCTGAGTCCGCGCTGGATTAATCCGGCCTTGGCGATTTGCTCAATGTTCATCATATTGTCCGTTTCATTCTGGTGGCGAAAGGAGGAGCATCATACGACTTCGCCCGGGGTTGAACTGGCATTTTCCTCGGCGGTTGTGACGTCAGTGATCATAGGCTTTCACGTGCATTCTTACGACTTAAGTTTGATATTACTTCCTGTACTCCTGGTGATCGGTGCAATCAAAGAAATGGATCGATGGCTGTTAATGTTGTCGGTCGCAATCCACGTCTATCCATTCGCGGTGTATCTTTTGGTAACCGCCTACGGTGGCCCGTACCTTCTGCTTTACCCTTTGTTGGTTCCTTTACTAATGCTTTTCGTGGTTAAGACAGCCTTCATCGCTCGCGAGGCACCCAGGTCGGCATCACACGTCAGTCCGGTATTCGGCTGATGGCAACGATGAATGGAACAACGCGCGCCGTGACACTGGGACTAATCGCGATTCTCATCGGCCTTCCGATAACCGGTTGGGCGTTTCTTCTGACTCATAACACTTTGACTGATTTTCGTGCCTACTACATTGCCGGTTACATGCTCAGGACAAGCCAGCCGCTCTACGACTCTGCACTAGAGATGGAAGTGCAAAATCGCAACGTTTCTGCTGAGGCAGTTGCTGTTCCCTTCCTTCACCCAGCATATGAGGCGCTGGTCTTTGTACCACTTTCGTTTTTCAATTACGTGAAGGCTTACTGGGTGTGGTTCGCAGTAAACCTCACGATCCTAGCCTGCGTGTATCGGCTGCTGCGACCAGAGCTGATGAGTCTTTCTTTCGTTATACCTTGGATGGCACCCGCGGCACTCGCTGCCTTTCTCCCATTGGGAGCGGCTATCGTGCAGGGACAAGATACGCTGGTCGTTTTGCTGCTCTTGGCTCTGGCATTCGCATGGTTCCGTTCTTCGACGCATCCGTTGTTAGCAGGGATGCTGCTTGGTTTGGCAGTATTCCGATTTCAGATCATGATCCCGATAATTCTTTGTTTCTTGCTGTGGCGAAGATGGAAGATCGTGCTGGGATTTTCCGTCACAGCGCTTGCTGCTACGCTTTTGTCACTTGAAGTGGCAGGATTCCGGCCATACGTGAATGTTCTTTTTAGTCTGAGTCTGAAACCGGAACTGGCTTACCTTGGACCAGTCTACCGAATGCCGAATTTGCGCGGGCTAATTCATTCAGTCGGCGGCAGTGAATCGATAATTCTCCTGGCGTCACTCGCAATCCTGGCCGTCGCTGTGATTGCAGGACGAGGGCGCGCGCTCCAGCAGCAACTCGGTTGCGCAGTGGCCGCAGCAGCACTTGTGGGTTATCACGCGTTCGTGTATGACCTCAGCATTTTACTTATTCCACTGGCGCTGCTGATCAGTAACAAACAAAACTCCTCTTTGGTCATGAGCGGCATCTGCTTACTGACGCCGACTGTATTCATGTTCGCGCCAGATCACTTATATTTGGCCGCGGTCGTTGTACTCGCGCTGTTCACATTTCTCGTCGTCACTCTGCGCCACTGGCGAACTCACTCGGCGTTCGCATGTGGACCTGATTTGGACCCGACTCATATATAACCTAGAGTTCGAAAATTCTTGCTTGTGTGACCGCGACCGCTGCTTATGATGGCCGGGAGGTAACGTGAGCACGACAGCGCAAAACACCACAAACGGCTTTCAGGACTACTACGAAACACTCCAACTGAGCCCCAACGCCGACGGCGACACGATCAGCCGCGTATTCCGAATTCTTGTCAAGCGCTACCATCCTGATAATCGAGATACAGGACACGACGGCAAGTTCAACGAGATCGTTCAGGCGTACCGTGTGCTGTCGGACCCGGAACAGCGAGCTGCTTACGACGTCAGGTACGAGGAAAACCGTGCGGCTCTCCTAAGAATCTTTGACGACGCTTCGACATCAGACACCTTCGATGACGACCAGCGTGTCTTTGACGGCATTCTTTCGCTGCTGTACATTGCACGGCGTCGCGATCCCGAGCGGGGTGGGATGGGAGTGATTCAGCTTGAGAGGCTGCTGGGATGCCCTGCGGAGCACCTTGAATTTCACATCTGGTACTTGACCGAAAAGAATTGGATTTTGCGTCAGAACAACGGCCAATTCGCCATCACCGTCAGCGGCATTGACCGGATGATCGAGGACAATGCTTTGATCTTCCGGCGTGACCGGATGCTCGCAGAAGGAAGGGCCCGCGACGCGTCTTCAAGTCCGGAACCAGCAAAACTGAGATAACACCAGACGTGCAGAATGACTTTCTTGAACCTTGGAATCGGTCCGGAGCTGCATTTCACGGACAAAATAAAAACACGCTTTACCTTACGCGGTTTTGTTTGGCGGTATAGCACCATAGTGCTAATATGATGCCGCCTTTTGGACTATTGTTGGGGTAATGACACCTTGTTGAAATCGGCGCCGTGCTAAAACACAACCGCCAAATCGCACAACGCGATTCGCTGTTGGCAGAAATTCAAGGAGAAGAATAGAAAATGGAACGAATGATGAGTTTCGTGAATAAGTTTCACAATGACGAAAGTGGCCAAGGATTGGTCGAGTATCTCTTGATTGTCGCGCTTGTTGCACTGGCGGCCACAGCTGGCATGACTCAAGCTGCAAGTTACATTAATAGCGCTTTCGTGAGAGTTGGACAGAAACTCGGTGGCTACATCAGCTAGGAGGCGCATGCATCGTCTGTTGATCAAACTCCACACTGATGAAAGCGGCCAAGGCCTGGTCGAATACCTCTTGATCGTCGCGCTTGTTGCGTTGGCAGCGACCGCTGGCATGACTGAGGCTGCGAGCTATATCAACAGCGCCTTCGTCAGAGTCGGTCAGAAACTCGGTGGCTATATCAGTTAGCACCATACCCACCATACGCCGGCTTGTTTGTCACTACTCAAAGGCGATCGACTGGTTAGGCGCAACAACCATCGATCGCCGGTTCACTACACTATTTGATGATTTCCAGAAGGATTCGTGGAGAGATATCTACTAATTTGTGCGTTTGTCTTCGCCGTCGTCGGCTCCGTTGAAGACGCTCGCACCCGAAAAATTCCAAACCAATTGACCTATCTTGGGTTTATTGCTGCGCTGTTCCTGCGGTTTTTCATGTTAGGATGGCCCGGACTTAGGGATGGCTTGACTGGCACCTTGGTAGGAGGCGGCATCTTCTTCTTCCTCTTCTTACTCGGAGGCATGGGTGGCGGCGATGTCAAGTTAATGGCTGCCATTAGTGCGTGGGCGGGAATTACAGAAATTGTCACTCTTTTGATTGCGGCGGCGATTGCGGGTGGTGCAATGGCCGTTGCCGTCATGATCTATCGTCAGCGAGCGCTGACAACCATCCGCAACACTATGGTTTTGATTCAACATCACTTAACCGTTGGGCTTCGACCACATCCTGAGTTGAATGTGAGACAAGCTCATACAATGAGACTGCCTTTTGCGCCGGCCATTGCGATTGGGACCTTGTATTGCTTGAGCCGAACGTTTTCGTGGGGGTGATTTACGGACCTTCGTCGAATTTTTATTGCGTTTGTTATGGCTGCCATTATCGCAGGTGGAGCCACGTATTTGGTCGCCAGACGGTTGCAACCGCCACCGGCGGGGCCGAATATGATCTCGATTGTTGCCGCATCTAAAGACCTATTGCCCGGCGTACCCCTGACGGCTCAGGATCTGACGACTATTGCCTGGCCGGAAAACGTAACATTGCCGGGCTCGATGAGAAAGCCGGAAGACGTCATAGGCCGGCCGCTCATGGTGTCCGTATCCGCCAAGCAACCTTTAGTACAGCGAGACCTGGCCGCTCCCGGTTCCGGGTATGGCCTCTCCGGCAAGATTCCTGAGGGGATGCGGGCCACGGCAATTCGCTCCAATGAAATCGTCGGCGTGGCCGGATTTCTTTTTCCCGGTTCGCATGTCGACGTGATCGCAACATACTCGTCGTCGTCCGGTGTGATAACGAATACTGTACTGCAAGATGTCGAGGTCATCTCGACCGGTACGTCGATTGAGCCGGATCCTCAAGGTAAACCACAAACCGTCAACGTCGTAACGCTTTTACTAACGCCTGAAGATTCCCAGAAGATACTTCTTGCAAGCTCGCAGGGTACCATCCAGTTTGTCTTGCGCAGTGGCGTCGACCGAAAAATCGCCGACATTCTACCGACCAGGATGGATCAATTGTCCGGCAGACCGGTTCAGGTGTCGGCGCCGGCACCCGTGGCACCGGCACCCAAGCCGGTCGCCCGCGCCAGTGCCAAAGTGGAACCGCCACGTGTGGTCGCACCGCCGCCGGTGGTCGAGGCTCCGAAAGAGCCTCATGTGATCGAGGTTATCCAGGGAACTCAACGCAGCGTTCAAAAGTTTTGAGGAGGCAGATGGACTTGCCGCGAGCGACAAGAGTCGCAAGTTTGTTAGTCACGTTAATTCTGGGAGGCCAACCGTTGCGAGGAGGACCGCAACAGCAGGCCGCTCAGCCTGAAGGTCAGGTTCTCCACGTCCTGATAAATAAGTCGGTCGTGATCAATACGCAGGCGCCCATCACGCGTATTTTGACCAGCAATCCGACGGCGATTGAGACGGTAGCAACGTCACCCACACAAGTTGTAGTTTCGGGAAAAGCTCCGGGGACGAGCAGCCTGATTATTTGGGATACGCCGGATCATTCCCAAATCCTTGATGTCGTTGTGGAGCCTGACACCACCGCATTACGTGCGGCCATTGAGCGAAGCTACCCGGGACAGCAGATCAGCGTCGATACCGATGGCTCCCGATTGATTTTGTCTGGAATCGCATCGTCGCAAAAAGTCATCGACGAGATAGTGAAGTTGGCCAGTCTATATTCGCCCCAGGTCGTAAACTCCTTGTCTGTCACCCAGGTCGTCGAACACGACCGGCAGATCATGCTTGAGGTTCGTTTTGCGGAGGTCGACCGCGCCAAATTGCAACAAGCAGGTATAAACATCATAAGCACTGGTATCACCAATACGATCGGGTCTATTTCAAC